>CANFIE010000123.1 GCA_947446625.1 Acetobacteraceae bacterium
ACCCGGCGCTGCGCTTCAGCGTGGCCGCGGTGGGCTTCTACGGCATGTCCACTTTCGAAGGCCCGGTCATGAGCATCAAGGCGGTCAACGCCCTGAGCCACTACACCGACTGGACCATCGGCCACGTCCACAGCGGCGCCCTGGGCTGGGTTGGCTTCATCACCTTCGGCGCGCTGTACTACCTGTTCCCCAAGCTGTGGCGGAAGACGGCGCTGTACAGCACCAAGATGGTCGCTTGGCACTTCTGGCTCGCGACGCTTGGCATCGTGCTCTACATCACCGCCATGTGGGTCAGCGGCATCATGCAGGGCCTGATGTGGCGTGCGTATGACGAACTGGGCTTCCTGCAATACAGCTTCGTCGAAACGGTGGCCGCGATGCACCCCTACTATGTCATCCGCGTGCTGGCCGGCCTGCTTTACCTCAGCGGTGCGCTGCTGATGGCATACAACCTCTGGATGACGGTGCGGTCCAAGCAACTGGCTGACACAAACGACGTGACGGCCAGCATGCTGCCCGCCCCGGCGGCCGGCTGAGGAGGGCCGCATCATGTTCAAGCACTCTACAATCGAGAAGAACCTGATCCTGATGGGGGTTCTCATCCTCATCACGGTCTCCATCGGTGGCCTGGCGCAGATCGTGCCGCTCTTCGTGGTGGAAACCACCATTGAGCGCGTGCAGGGCGTGCGCCCCTACACCCCGCTGGAACTGGCGGGCCGCAACATTTACGTGCGGGAAGGCTGCTACAACTGCCACAGCCAGCAGGTTCGCCCCTTCCGGGACGAACTGGAACGCTACGGTCACTACAGCCTGGCCGCCGAGAGCATGTACGACCACCCCTTCCAGTGGGGCAGCAAGCGCACCGGGCCGGACGTAGCCCGCGTGGGTGGCCGCTACTCGGATGACTGGCACGCCCAGCACCTCCGCAGTCCGCGCGCCGTGGTGCCGGAAAGCATCATGCCGGCCTACAGCTTCCTCGACCGGCCGCTGGCCTACGCCGATATCAGCTCCCACCTCCGGGCGCTGCGCACCACCGGCGTACCCTACACGGATGAGATGATCGCCAATGCCCGCGCCGACCTTGAGGCGCAGGCCAACCCCGAGGCCGATGCTACCGCCTTCGCGGCACGCTACGCCAACGCCCGGCAAGGCGCCTTTGACGGCAATGCCGCGGTGGTGACGGAAATGGATGCGCTGGTTGCCTACCTGCAAATGCTGGGCACGCTGGTCCGCTTCCGCGACGTCACCCCCGAACAACTGCGCCAGCAGTAGGAGGCGAGCATGGACCTGGTGCAACTCAACCGCATCCTCGCCACCCTGTGGGAGGTATGGTTCGTCCTCCTCTTCATCGGCATCGTCGTCGCCATCATGCGGCCCAGCAAACGTTCGTTCTATGCGGAGCAGGGGATGATCCCGCTTCGCGACGACGACGAAGCGCTCAATCCGCGCAACAGGAGCATCTGAAGATGGCTCAGGTCGAAAAGGACAGCCTGACCGGCACCGACACCACGGGCCATGAGTGGGACGGGCTGAAGGAGCTGAACACGCCGCTGCCGAAATGGTGGCTGTATGTGTTCTTCGCCTGCATCGCGTTTTCCGCGGTCTGGGTCGTGCTCTACCCTGCCATTCCGTTGCAGGGCGCCACCGGCACAACGGGCTGGACCGCCCGTGGCGCCATCGGTGGCATCGTGGAGGCCGAGCGTGCCCGGCAGGAGCCGATGCTGGCCCGGCTGCGCAGCGCCACCCCGGCGGCCATCGCGGCCAACCCGGAATTGCGCGCCTTCGCCCTGGCCGGTGGCCGTGGCGCCTTCGCCATCAACTGCGCCGGTTGCCACGGCGCGGGCGGGCAGGGGGCCCAGGGCGGCTTCCCCAGCCTGGCCGATGACGAATGGATCTGGGGCGGCAGCATGGAGGCCATCCAGGCCACCATTCAGCACGGCATCCGCAACGCCGAGGACGATGCCGCGCGCACCAGCATGATGCCGCGCTTCGCCGACGGCGTGCTGACCCCGGTGCAGATCAACGACGTGGCCGAGCATGTGCTCTCGCTGGCCAATCGCTCGACCGACGCTGCCGCAGCCGGCCGCGGCGCCACCGTGTTTGCCGAGAACTGCGCCGCCTGCCATGGCGAGCAGGGCCGCGGCAACCGCGACCTTGGCGCCCCGAACCTGACCGACCAGATCTGGCTCTATGGCAGCGACAAAGCCAGCCTAGTCCGCAACATTGGCTATCCCCGCGCTGGCGTCATGCCCGCCTGGGCTGGCCGGCTGGACCCCGCCACCGTCAACATGCTCACCGTTTATGTGCATGCCCTGGGTGGTGGTGAGTAAGTGAGCATGCTCGAGATCAAGGCCAAGGTGCAGCCTGCGGTCGCCACCACGGCGGCCGCCCCCTCGCTCTACGCTGAACACCGCAAGGTTTACCCCAAGGCGGTGCAGGGCACGGTGCGGCGGGTGAAGTGGCTCATCCTGGCCTTGTGTCTTGGGCTCTACTACGTGGTGCCGTGGCTGCGGTTCGACCGTGGCCCCGGTGCGCCCGACCAGGCGGTGCTGGTGGACATGCACAACGCCCGGCTCTACTTCTTCTGGATCGAGATCTGGCCGCAGGAGGTTTACTACCTCACCGGCCTGCTCATCCTGGGGGCCATTGGCCTGTTCATGGCCACCTCGTTGTTCGGCCGCGTCTGGTGCGGCTTCACCTGCCCGCAGACGGTATGGACCGACCTGTTCATGCAGGTGGAACGCTGGGTGCAGGGCGACCGCAACGCCCGCATCAAGCTGGATGCCCAGCCCTGGGGCTTCGGCAAGCTGGTGAAGAAGGCCATCACCCACGCGCTCTGGCTGCTCATCGCGGCAGCCACCGGCGGCGCCTGGATCATGTACTTCGCCGACGCGCCCACCATTACCCGGCAAATGCTGGAAGGCACTGCCGGCAATCAGGTCTATTTCTTCTTCGCCCTGTTCACCGCCACCACCTATGTGTTGGCCGGCTGGGCGCGGGAACAGGTCTGCACCTACATGTGCCCTTGGCCGCGCTTCCAGGCCGCCATGCTGGACGAGAACAGCCTGGTGGTTACCTACCGGGAATGGCGTGGCGAGCCCCGTGGCAAGGCCAGGGCCCAAGGCATTGGTGACTGCGTTGACTGCGCCGCCTGCGTGAATGTCTGCCCCACGGGCATCGATATCCGCGACGGCATTCAAATGGAATGCATCGGCTGCGGCCTCTGCATCGATGCCTGCGATGACATCATGCAGCGGCTGGACCGCCCGCGCGGTCTGGTCGGCTTCGAGACCTGGACCAACCTGGCCGCCAGCACCGCCGCCGCCGCACCCTGTGCGCCGGGGCCGGAACGCCAGCGCGCCGGCATGGCCGCTCGCCGCGTACCGCGCTTCATCCGCGCCCGCACGCTGGTCTATCTCGCGGTGCTCACCACCGTGGCCGGCGTCATGCTCGGCAGCTACCTCATGCGCACCACGCTCACGCTTGCCGTCATCCGCGAACGCGCCCCGCTTTTCGTCCGCCTGTCGGACGGCGCCGTGCGCAACGCCTATGTGCTGAAGCTCGCCAACAAGCTGCGCGACGAAACGCAGTACGCCTTGGTGTTGGAAGGCCCGCGCGGCCTTACCATCACGGTGCAGGACGCACCGCTCGATGCCCAGGGCCATCCGCTCATCGGCTCCCGCGCCGATGGCATCACGCAATGGCGCGCTCTCATCACCGCGCCGCCGGGCCTGCACCTGCCCGAATCCGTTGGCGTGCATTTCCGCCTGCTGAATGCCGAGGGCCACGAGGCCACTTCCACCGGCAGCGTTTTCCTGGGACCAAAGCCATGAGCGCCACCACCGCCCAACCCCGCAACAGCCGCTGGATCCCCTGGACCTTCGTCGGCGGCATGCTGCTGGTGCTGTTCGTGAACATCGGCATGGTGGTGGCCGCGCTATCCACCTTCACCGGCGTCACCACCGGCCGGGCCTATGACCGTGGCCGCGCCTACAACCACATCCTGGAGGAAGCCGCCCGGCAGGATGCGCTCGGCTGGCAGGCCAGCCTGGCCGTCGCCGCTCCCGGCCTGCGCCTCTCCGCCCAGGACCGCGCCGCCCAGCCGCTGGCCGCCACGCCGCAGGGCGTGCTGCGCCGCCCCATGGACGGCGCCGAAGCACCGCTGACCTTCCAACCCGCCGGTCCCGGCGCCTGGACCGCCGCTCTCCCCACCCTGCCGCCAGGCCTCTGGGAAGCCCGGCTGACGCTGAGTGATGCCGCCGGCCAGCACTTCGACATTCGCCAGCGGGTGGTGCTGCCGTGAACGCCATTGCCCGCCCCGTTGCGGCCGCCACGCACTGCGCCCATTGCGCCGCGCCGCTGCCGCCGGAAAGCCAGGCCAGCTATTGCTGCGCCGGCTGCGCGGGCGCGCATGCCCTGGTCACTGGGCTGGGGCTGGAAGCCTTTTATGCCCGCCGCCAGCAGGCCGACGGCGCCCAGCGCCCTACCGCTGACGCGCCCGTCATCGACTTCACCCCACTAGCCCGCGCCACACGGGGCGGCGAGCACAGCCTGGAACTCGTCGTCTCCGGCCTGACCTGCGGCGCCTGCGTCTGGCTGGTGGAACAGGCCCTGGCCGCCGAGCCGGATGTGATGCAGGCCCGCGCCAGCCTCTCGGCCCGTCGCCTGACCGTTGCCTGGCGCGGCCCGGCCGAACGCGGCAACGCCCTGGTGGCCCTGGTCGGCCGCCTCGGCTTCAGCCTGGCGCCCTGGTCCACCGCCTGCCTGCGCGCCACCGAGGATGCCGAAGGCCGCGAATTGCTGCGCGCCCTTGGCATCGCCGCCTTTGGCGCCACCAATATCATGATGCTCTCGGTCGCCGTTTGGGTGGGCTGGGACATGGGCGAGGCCACCCGCGCCGGCATGCACTGGATGGCGGCGCTGATCGGCCTGCCGGTGGTGCTGGTCGCCGGGCTGCCCTTCTACCGTTCCGCCCTGGCGGGTCTGCGCGCCGGGCGCATGAACATGGACCTGGCCGTTTCGCTTGGCGTGCTGGCCGCCACGGGCATGAGCCTGAGCGAAACCATCCTCAACGGCCCCTTCACCTATTTTGATAGTGCCAGCACCCTGCTGGCCCTGCTGCTGGCCGGCCGCGTGGCCGATCGCGCCGCCCGTCGCCGCGCCCGCCAGGCCGTGGCCGAACTCCTGGCCTTGCAGGAAGGCGCCGTGCTTGTCCTCAGTGCCGATGGCACCAGCGCCCAGGTGCCGGTGGAGCAGGTGCAGGTCGGCGCCCGCATCCAGGTGGCGGCCGGGGAACGCCTGCTGCTGGATGCCGTGCTGGAAGGCGGCGACGCCCTGCTCGACACATCCGCCACCACCGGCGAAAGCCTGCCCCGTCGCTTCGCCGCCGGTGAGGCGCTGCCCGCTGGCGCCGTCAACATGGGCGCGCCGTTTGTTTCCCGGGTCACAGCGGCAGCGCAGGATGGGTCCCTGGCCACCATGGCCCGGTTGCTGGAACGCGCCGAACAAGCAAAAGGCCACTTCGTGGACCTGGCCGACCGCGTGGTGCGCTGGTTCGTGCCCGTGGTGCATGCGGTGGCGCTGGCCACCTTCTTCTGGTGGTGGCTGGCCGCTGGTATGCCCTGGCACCATGCGCTGGTGCCGGCCGTGGCCACGCTCATCGTCACCTGCCCCTGCGGCTTTGCCATTGCGGTGCCGGCGGTGCAGGTGGTGGCGGTGGGCGCGCTGTTCCGCCGCGGCGTGCTGGTCAGTTCCGCCACCGCGCTGGAACGCCTGGCCAGCGCCGATGTGGCAGTGCTGGACAAGACCGGCACCCTGACCGAAGGCCGCCCACTGCTGCTGCCCGGCCTGTGGAGCAACGCGCAGTTGCGCCGCGCCGCGACCCTGGCCCGCGTCAGCCGGCACCCGCTGGCTCGCGCCCTGGCCCGCGCCTGCCCCGCCGCCCCGGTGGTGGAAGGCGTGCAGGAACACCCCGGCCAGGGTCTGGCGCTGGGCCGCACTCGGCTTGGCAGCGCCCGCTTCTGCGGCATTGCCGGTGAGGATCTCGGCTTGACCCTCTGGCTGGCCGAACCCGGCAGCGCCCCCGTGGCCTTCCGCTTCGCCGACACACTCCGCCCCGACGCCGCCGCCGCCGTGGCCGGCTTGCGCGCCCTGGGGCTGGAGGTGGAACTGCTTTCTGGAGACGCTGCCCCCGCCGTGCGCGCCATGGCTGAACAGGCCGGTATCACCAATTGGCGCGCGGGCGTCAGCCCTGAGGGCAAGGCCGCCCGTATCCAAGCTCTGCGCGCTGCAGGCCGCCGCCCGCTGATGGTGGGCGACGGCATCAACGACGCCACCGCCCTGGCCCTGGCCCATGTCTCCGCCGCGCCCGATGACGGCACCGACCTGGCGCAAACCGCCGCCGACATGGTGCTGCGCGCCGAGCGCCTTTCCGCCCTGCCGCAAGCCATTGCCACGGCCCGGCAATCCCAAGTGTTGGCACGGCAGAATATCGGGCTTTCCCTGGCCTATAATGCGCTGGCCATTCCGCTGGCCGCTTTTGGCTTCGTCACGCCCTTGCTGGCCGCCGTCATCATGGCCAGCTCTTCCATCATCGTCATTCTCAACGCCCTGCGTGCAGGGCGGGAGGTTAAGTCAGCATGGACAGCCTGATCCTGTTGATGCCAGTGGCCATGCTCATGGGCCTCATCGCCCTGGTTGGCTTCCTCTGGGCGCTGCGTTCCGGTCAGTATGAGGACCTGGACGGCGCCGCCAGCCGCATTTTGTTCGACGACCTGCCCAACAAGAAGGACCCCTTGCCATGAACGCGTCCAGCTTCTTCTTCATCGCGCTCTCCGCCATCATTGCCCTGGTGGGCCTGTTCGCCGCCGCGGCGGCCAGCGGCTACCTGCAATTCTTCGGCTTCGGCCTCATGCTGTTCGGCGTCGCCTTCGCCTTCACCACCGTGAAGCGTCACTACGACGCCGCCCACAGCCACTGAGCGCCAAGGTGGGCGGGGCGCTTAGAGCAATATCCGTTCTGCTGGAATCATCAGAACGGATTTCTTGCTCTGGTTTCAAATAGTTGTAGAGCACGAAATGCGCGCGTCACGGCGCATAGTGCTCTACCGCCCGCCCGCCACGTCCAGCGTCACGCCCGTGATGTAGCTGCTCTCATCACTGGCCAGAAAGCAGACGGCGTCGGCAATCTCGTGCGGCTGCCCCAGTCGCACCATCGGCACCATGCGGCTGGGCGGATGCACCAGCCGCTCCTCCTGCGATGCGAAAAGCGGCGCATTCTTCGTCGTGCCAATGGGCCCTGGCGCCACGGCATTGGCGCGAATGCCGTAGGGTGAAAGCTCCCAGCACAAATCCCGGATAAAGCCGTGGATGCCGGCCTTGCAGGTGGAATAGGCCGGCGCGCCGGTATCCTCGGCGGTCCAGGGCGTGCCTTCCTTGGCACCCGAGGACAGGCAGATGATGTTGCCGGATTTACGCGCCATCATCCCAGGCAACACCGCGCGGGTGCACAAAAAGGCGCTGCGCAGGTTCAGCCGAATGGTGAAGTCCCAGACCTCGGCCGTCATCTCCCAGATCTTCATGTTGCGGCTGCCGCCCACATTGTTCACCAGCACATCCACCTGGCCGTAATGCGCGTGAATGCGCCCGAACAAATCGGTCACCGTCGCCTCGTCGGTCACATCGCCGCTCCAGGCCACCGCCTCGCCCCCGGCGGCCTTCACCAGGGCAGCGGTCTCGGCCACGGCCTCGGCCTGCATGTCCAGCAGCGCCAGCCTGGCGCCCTCGGCGCCCAGCTTCAGCGCAATGGCGCGCCCCAACCCCTGGGCGGCTCCGGTAACAATCGCGACCCTGTCCTTCAGGCGTGCCATGCTCGGCTCCCATTGCTGCGGCGCCGCAATGCTGCCGCCTGCGGCGCCCCGGCACAAGCGCGGCGCTTTGCCCCGCCGCCGCTATGTTCTAACTTGGCCGAGAGGGAGAACATCCATGGGCAGCATCATCCGGCCAAATGTCACGCTTGAGAGCCGTTGGGAGGGCACGGGCGAAACCACGCTGCTCTCCGGCATCCAGGCGCTGGTCCGGCTTCCTTTGCTGCGCCACCAACTGGACCAGGCCATGGGCTGGAACACCGGTGGCTACATCAGCGGCTACCGCGGCAGCCCACTGGGCACGTATGACCTGCAATTGGCCCAGCAGAAAAAGCGCATGCAGGCCGCCAATATCGTGGTCCGCCCGGCGCTGAACGAGGATCTGGCGGCCACCGCCATCTGGGGCACGCAGCAAATCGCGCTGTACGGCAACCAGAAATTCGATGGTGTCTTCGGCATCTGGTACGGCAAGGGCCCGGGCGTGGACCGTTCCGGAGACGCGCTGCGCCACGCCAACAGCGCCGGCACCGCGCCCAAGGGCGGTGTGCTGGCCCTGGCGGGGGATGACCCTTCCTGCAAATCCTCCACCATCACCTCTGGCTGCGAATTCGCCATGATGGATGTGGAAATGCCGCTGCTCGACCCTTCGGGCGCACAGGAAATCCTGGAATACGGCATCAAGGCGCTCGACATGTCGCGCTTCGCCGGCCTGTGGGTTGGCATGAAATGCGTGGCCGAAACCATGGACGGTTCCGCCAGCGTCCGCATCGACCCCGCCGCCTACGCCACCATCACGCCGGAATTCACCTTCCCGGCCGATGGCGTGCATATCCGTCTGCGGGACCACGCCATTCCGCAGGAACAGCGGCTGCGCCAGGTGAAGCTGCCCGCCGCGCTCGCCTTTGCCCGCGTTAATGGTTTTAATCGTGTGGTGATGGACAGCCCCAATGCCCGCTTCGGCATTGCCGCCCGTGGCCGCGGCTACGCCACGCTGCTGCAGGCGCTGCATGATGCCGGCATTACCGAGGAACTGGCCCGCATGGGCGGCCTGCGCATCTGGAAGGTGGGCCTGGCATGGCCGCTGGATGCCGAGGGCGCCCGCGCCTTCGCCCAGGGGCTGGAGGAAGTGCTGGTGGTGGAGGATCGCCGCCCGGTGATCGAGCCGCAGCTGCGCGACGCGCTGTACCACATGCTGGAACGCCCCCGCGTTGTCGGCAAGCAGGATGAGCAGGGCCGCCCGCTGCTGTCCGACCTCACCGAGCTGGAAACCGGCAACGTCCTGCGCGCCCTCTATGCCCGCCTGCCGGAAGCCCTGCGCACCGAGCAACTGAAGGCCCGCATCGAGCAACTCGACGAACAGGCCCGCATCCAGCAGGCCCCGGTGCATGAGCGTACGCCCTATTTCTGCCCGGGCTGCCCGCACAACACGAGCACCCGGGTGCCGGAAGGCAGCCACGCCATGGCCGGCATCGGCTGCCACACGCTGGCCATCTACATGGACCGCAACACTGATCTGTACACGCAAATGGGCGCGGAAGGTCAGCCCTGGATCGGCATGGCGCCCTTCGTCACCGAGAAGCACATGTTCGTGAATATCGGCGACGGCACCTACGCGCATTCCGGCCTGCTCAGCATCCGCCAGGCGCTCGCCTCCGGCACCAACATGACC
>CANFIE010000124.1 GCA_947446625.1 Acetobacteraceae bacterium
CCATTGCGCGGGATGCCATTGGCAACAGGGCGGCGCTGGCGGCGTTTGACCACGCCGCCGGTGTGGCGCGGGAAGGCGGCGGGCTGGCCGGGGCGCTGGCGGGCTCGGGGTTGTTTCCGGCGCGGATGACGCATTTGCTGCGGCTGGGTGAGGAACACGCGCAGCTGGGCGCCATGGCGCTGCGCGCCGCCGACATGCACGAGGAACGCAGCCAGCGCACAGTGCAGCGGCTGGTGGCGCTGCTGGTGCCGGGCATGACCATTGTGATGGGCTGCGTGGTGGCGGCCATTGTGGTGTCGCTGCTGCACGCCATGCTCAGCCTGAACGACCTGGCGCAGTGAAGCGCGGGGCGCCGGGGTTTTCGCTGCTGGAGATGCTGGTGGTGCTGGCCATTCTGGGGCTGGCGGTGGGGCTGGTGGCCGGGCGGGCGCGGCAGGGTGCCGGCGGCGTGGTGCTGCGCGGCGCGGCGGTGGAGTTGCGCGACGCGCTGCGGCTGGCGCGCGGCGCCGCCATTGCCGGCAACCGGCCGGTGGAGGTGCTGCTGGATGCCGCGGGCGGCCAAGTGCTGCGGCAGGGTGCGGCGCCCCTGGTATTGCCGCCCGGCGTGGTGCTGAGCGGGCCGGGGCGGATTCAGTTTGCGCCCGAAGGTGGCTCCAGCGGCGGGGTGCTGCTGCTGCGCCAGGGTGAGCGCCGCATGGCGGTGAGCGTGGACTGGCTGACCGGCCAGGTGCGGCTGGCCGATGCGCCGTGACCCAGGCCGGCGCGAGGCCGGCTTCACCCTGCTGGAAGTGCTGGTGGCGTTTGTGATCGCGGCGCTGGCGCTGACGGCGCTGGTGGAAGGGGCACGGCGCGGCATTTGGGCTGGCGAGGTGGCGGGGCGGCATGAGGAGGCGCTGTCGCGGGCGCGCTCCCGCTTGGCGGCGGTACTGGCCCAGCCGGTGCTGCAACCGCTGGAGCAGGGCGGCGAGGATGGCAATGGTTTTCGCTGGCAAACCCGGGTGCGGCTGCTGGCGGACAGCGCGGCGGCCAGCCTGTATGAGGTGCGGGTGGCGGTGCGCTGGGGCCAGGGCCAGGGGGTGGAGTTGACGTCTCGGCAGTTGGGGCCGGGCGGGCGATGAGGCGGCGCGGGATATTCCGGCCCGCAGGGCCCAGCGCCCGACTGGGCGCCGCCGCCAGTGCGGCGAAGCCAAGCCGCGCGCAGGCGCGGCGCCCGGCGATTGAGGGCGGCCAGGAAGGCGGCTTCACGCTGCTGGAATTGCTGGTGGTGCTGGCGGTGTTGGGCTTTGTGGTGCTGGGGCTGGCGCAGGGGTTGCGGCTGGGGCTGGTGGCCTGGCAGCGCCAGGGGCAGGCGGTGGGCTGGCGCGAGCAGATGACCAGCACCGAGCGCCTGCTGCGCCATGTGCTGGAACAGGCCGAACCCAACGCACCAGCCGGGGCGCCGCCGTTGCTGGGTACGGCGGGGACGCTGCTGTTTCGCTCCACGCTGCCCGGCGGCGTGGCGGCCGAGATGGCGCTGGGCGTGGATGCCGAGGCGCGGCTGGTGCTGCGCTGGCAGCCGCGAGCGCCAGCGCCGCCGCAGCAGCGGGTGTTGCTGGAAAGGGTGGCGCGGCTTCGGCTTGGCTACTGGGCCGCCGATGCCGGCTGGGCCGAGGCCTGGGCGCACCCTGCCCTGCCAACGCTGGTGCGCGTGCATGTGGAACTGCCGGCGGGGACCAGGCCTTGGCCGGATATTCTCGTGCGGCCGATGCTGGAGCGGTTGGGCGAGGCGCCTTAACGCCGCAGGCGTTTGAGGGCGCCCAGTTCACGGCATCTGCAAACCGCCATTCACTTCCAGCACCTGGCCGGTGATGAAGCCCGAGAGTTCCGCCGAGGCGAGGAACAGGTAGGTGCCGACGCATTCCTCCACCGTGCCCAGGCGGCGCAACGGCGTGAGCTTGATGCTGGCCTGCACCTGGTGGTCCGGCATGGTCCAGCCTTTCTCGGGCTTGACGATGACGCCGGGCGCCACGGCGTTGACGCGAATGCCCTGGCGGCCAACCTCCTTCGCCAGGCCGCGCGTGAAGGTGGAGACGAAGGCCTTGGAGGCGGCGTAGAGCGTGGACTTGCTGCCGCCACCGCTGCGTGCCGCCAGCGAGGTGGTGGAGATGATGGCGCCGCCGCCCTGCGCCTGCATGAGGGGCAGCGCGGCACGCGAACAGGCGAAGACCGAGCGGGCGTTGAGGTTGACGATGCTGTCATAGAGCGCGTCGTCGATCTCGGTCAGCGCGCGGCGCTGCACCACGCCGCCGGCATTGTTCACCAGCACGTCCAGCCGGCCAAAGGCGGCCTGCGCCTGGTGCACCAAGGTGGTGCAGCCGGCAACGGTGGAAAGATCGGCTTGCAGCAGCACAACCTCGGCGCCCTCGGCGGTGAGTTCGGCGCGCAGCTTTTCGGCATTGGCGCGGCTGGCGTTGCAGTGCAGCGCCACGCGCATGCCCTGGCGGGCGTAGCCCCGCGCCACGGCGGCGCCAATGCCGGTGGAGGAGCCGGTGACCAGCGCGGCCTTGCCCTTGAGATCGGTGATTTGCATGTGCGGCTTCCTTCCCTTGGCCGGGCAGCAGGCCGGGAAATCGGCGCGCTGGCAAGGGTGGGCCGATTGCCGAGCGCGCCGGGCCGGGGCTATCCTGGCGGCAATCAATCGAGGACGTTCTTGTGAACACCGCCTTTCATAAATTGAAGGACCGCATTGCCGTGGTGGGGGTGGGCAACACCGCCTACGGCAATTTCCCGCATACCGATGATTATGGCCTGGGCGCCGAAGCCTTTCGGAACGCGCTGGCCGATTGCGGGTTGGAGAAGAACCAGGTGGATGGGTTGGGCGTATGCCGCCTGCCCTACTACGCCCGCATGGGTGAGATTCTGGGCCTGAACCCGCGCTGGACGGTGCAGTTTCCGGCGCATGGCCGCATGAGCGCCATGGCGATTATTGAAGCCGCGGCGGCGCTGGATGCCGGGCTGTGCGATTATGCCGCGCTGATCTACGCCAATATCGGCCGCAGCCGCCGGGTGAATTACGGCGGTGAGGAAAGCCCGGGCGTGTGGGACCCGTTTGGCTTCACTTCGCCGGGTGCGGCGCATGCCATGATGTTCCAGCGCCACATGGCGCTGTACGGCACCACCACGCGGCAGTTGGCGGAAGTTTCGGTGGCGGTGCGGCACCATGCCTGCCTGAACCCCGACGCGGTGATGAAGCAGCCGATCACCATTGAGGATCATGAGAATGCGCGCCCCATCACGGCGCCGCTGCGTTTGCTGGACTATTGCCTCATCAATGATGGCGCGGTGTGCCTCATCCTCACCACCAAGGAGCGGGCGAAGGATTTGAAGAAGAAGCCCGTGCTGATCAGCGGCATTGGCGCGCGGGAGGCTTATACCGGTTCCTCCATCAGCAACTTCAACCTGAACTTCTGGCATGACGAAGTGCAGGATGTGGCGCAGCAGGTCTACGGCATGGCCGGCGTTGGGCCGAAGGATATCGACGCGCTGATGTGCTACGACAATTTCTCCCCCACCGTGCTGTTCAGCCTGGAAGGGCTTGGCTTCTGCAAGCAGGGCGAGAGCGGCAGCTTTGTGGAGGGCGGCGCGCTGCGTGTGGGCGGCCGGCTGCCAACCAATACCGATGGCGGGCATCTTTCCAACAGCTACATGCAGGGCTGGGCGCTGAACGTGGAAGCGGTGCGCCAGGTGCGCGGCGAATGCGGCGCGCGCCAGGTGAAGGATGCCGAGGTGGTGCAGTTTGTGGCCACCACACCGTGCTCGCGTTCCATCATCTACACCCCCGGCTGAGCGGAGGCACCGACCATGACCACGATGAAGCCGCGGCCGAAGCCGGATGTGTTCAACAAGGCGTTCTGGGAGCATGCCAACCAGGGCAGGTTGACCGTGCAGCGCTGCGATGACTGCGCGCATAGCCATTACCCCGGCACGCCGGTTTGCCCCGGGTGTCTTTCCTCAAAGCAAAGCTGGGTGCCGGTTTCCGGCCGGGGCGAATTGCTTTCATGGGTGCGGTTCCACCGCGCCTATTGGGACGGCTTCCGCGAGGATGTGCCCTATGCCGTCATCCTCGTTGGGCTGGAGGAAGGCCCGATGATGCTGAGCAACCTGCTGGGCGCCGAACCGGAAGACCTGCAGATTGGCGACAAGCTGGAGGTGGCCTTCGACCGCGTGGATGCGGAGTTGATGCTGCCGAAATTCCGCAAGGCCGGAGCCGGCGCGTGAGCGTGCAGCCGGGTAGCCTGCCGGCGGATGCGCCGGGGATGCTGCGGGGCATCCGCGTGGTGGAGCTGGCTGATGAGACGGCGGAATATGCCGGGCTGATGCTGGCGGGCCTGGGCGCCGAGGTGGTGAAGCTGGAGCCGCCCGAAGGCAATGCCACGCGGCATATCGGGCCGTTTCTGGAGGACCAGCCAGGGCCGGAACGCTCGTTGCATTTCTGGGCGTATAACCGGGGCAAGAAATCCGTGGTGGCGGCGCTGGACAGTGCCGCCGGCGCGGCGCTGCTGGCGGGCGCCGATATTCTGCTTACCAGCCGGCGCGACCTGGATGTGGCGGCGCTGCGCCAGCGGCATCCGCGGCTGATTGTGGCGCGGATGACGCCGTTTGGTGATGATGGGCCGTGGAAGGACTTCAAAGGCAGCGATCTGGTGCACCTGGCGCTGTCCGGCATCATGATGAATTGCGGGTACGACCCCGACCCGGCCAAGCATTACGACCTGCCGCCGATAGCGCCGCAGCTTTGGCAGGCCTACCACATCGCCGGCGAGCAGCTGATGGTGGGTATCCTCGCCGCGCTGGTGCATCGGCTGCACACCGGCGAAGGCCAGGACCTTTCGTGCGCGGTGCATGAGGCATGCTCGAAGAACCCTGAGCTGGACGTGATGTCCTGGGTGATGCGGCGTGCGCCCTTGTTCCGCATGACCTGCCGCCATGCCGGCGAGAACCCGACGCATGTGCCGACCGTTGGCCACACCAAGGATGGCCGCTGGTGCATCGCCACCGGGGTTTCCGTGCGGGACCAGGGCAACCTGATCCCCTTCCTGGAAGGCTATGGCATGCAGGCCGACCTGGTGCGGCCCGGCGAAGGGGCGGACCACAAGGCGCGCAACGTGCCGGGTTCGGGCAATGCCAGCGAGCAGGCGGCGCATATCACCGAGGTGATCCAGCGCTTCATCCGCGCCCATACCTGGGAAACGCTGCCCTGGCGCGAGGCCCAGGCGGCCGGGCTGCTCTGGGCGCCGCTGCGCAAGCCGCATGAGAATGCCGAGGACCCGCATTGGCAGGAGCGCGGCACTTTCGCCAAGGTGGCGCACCCCGAGCATGGGCGGGACTTCACCTACCCGGTCAGCCGCTGGTTGAGCACCGAGACCAGGTGGCAGGTGGGCCGTCGCGCCCCGCTGCTGGGCGAGGATAACGGGCTGCACTGGCCCGCCGCCATTGCCAGCGTGCCTGCGCGGGCGCGGGCTGCCGGGCCGGTGCGGGCCTCGGCGCATGGCAAGGCGTTTCCCTTGCAGGGCGTGCGGATTTTTGACTTCAGCTGGTTCCTGGCCTCGGCCGGCGGCACCAGGCTGGCGGCGGCGCTGGGCGCCGATGTCATCAAGGTGGAGTGGAAGGAAAACCCGGATACCCGCCTGGCCGCCATGGCCCCGGTGGGCGGGCGCGAGGCCCGGCGGGCTGCCACCGCGCCGCTGAAGCCGGTGACGGACCATGACATGGGCGGGCAGTTCAACAACAAGAATGCCGGCAAGAGCGGGCTTTCGTTGAATATCCGCCACCCCAAGGGGCTGGAGATCGCGCGGCGCATGATCGCGCAGAGCGATGTGGTAGCGGAGGGTTTCTCGCCCGGTGTGCTGCAGCGGCTGGGCCTGGGGTATGAGGCGCTGAAGCTGATCAAGCCGGACATCATCTATGTGCAGCAATCCGGCATGGGCGGCGTGGGGCGGTATGGCCGCTTCCGCACCATCGGGCCGGTGGCGGCGGCTTTTGCCGGCACGTCCGAGATGTCGGGCCTGCCGGAGCCGGCGATGCCGGCGGGCTGGGGCTATTCCTTCCTGGACTGGATGGGCGCCTATGGCTTCTCCATGGCCATCCTGGGCGCGCTGTTCCACCGCGACCGTACCGGCAAGGGGCAATGGATCGACGGCAGCCAGTGCGAGAGCGGCATTTTCCTCGGCGGCGTGCCGGTGCTGGACCATTCGGCCAATGGCCGGGTGTGGTCACGCATTGGCAATCGCAGCCCGTACAAGCCGGCGGCGCCGCATGGTGCCTTCCGCTGCGCGGGTGAGGACAGATGGCTGGCGATTGCCTGCTTCACCGAGGAGGAGTGGCGCGCCCTGGCCCATGTGGCCGGGCGGCCGGAATGGCTGGCCGACCCGCGCTTCGCCACCCTGGCGGCGCGGCTGGCCAACCAGCCGGCGCTGGAAGCGGCGGTGACGGGCTGGACCAGCACGCAAAGCGCCGAGGCCACCATGCTGGCGCTGCAGGCCGCCGGCGTGGCGGCCGGCGTGTGCCAGAATGCCGAGGATCGCTGCGACCACGACCCGCAATTGGCGGCGCTGGACTGGCTGACCGAGATTGAGGGCACCAAGATTGGCGCCTGGCCGGTGACGGAATTGCCGGCGGTGAAGCTCTCGGCCACGCCGGGCCATGCCGGTGGCATTACCCGGCGCGGTGCGCCCGGCTATGGCGAGGATAATGTGCGCCTGCTGGGCGAGCTGTGCGGCTATTCCCCCGCCGAGGTGGAAGCCCTGGCGGCGGAGGGCGTGATCTGACCGGCTTCGACCACGAGGGCATTGTCTTTGTCGGCGATATCCATCGCCGCTGGGAGCATGTGGCCAAGGGGCTGGCGGCGCTGCCCCGCCCGCCCGAGGCCGTGGTGCTGCTGGGCGACATGGAATGCCATGAGCCGCTGGACGTGCTGGCGGCGCCGATATTTGAGAGCGGCGCCAGCCTGCACTGGATTTTCGGCAACCATGACTATGACGGCGGGCCGGAGATGTGGGCCAACCTGGCCGCACCGGGGCTGAACCCGCGCAGCACTGCCGGGGCACTGCACGCCACGGTGCGCGAGATTGCCGGGGTGCGGATTGCCGGACTGGGCGGCACCTTCCGTCCGCGGGTGTGGCATCCGCCCAACCCGCCGCGGCTGCGCAGCCGGGCTGAGTTGCCCGGCGACCGCGCCTCGCTGGGGCCGGGCTGGAGCGAGCAGGCCATTGGCGCGCTGGAGCATTCGCTTTCGGCCATGGCGATTTGGCCGGAGGATTACGATTTTCTGGCCAGCCAGCGCGCCGATGTGCTGGTGACGCATGAGGCGCCGTGCAGCCACCCCAGCGGCGTGGCGCTGCTGGCGGATTTGGCGCGGGCCATGGGGGCGAAGCTGGTGGTGCACGGGCATCATCACGTGGGCTACCGGGCGCAGGCGGCGGATGGACTGCGGGTGCTGGGTGTGGGGGCGGGTTGGGGGGTTTCCCTGGCTGGGCAGCCGCGCTGGCCCGGGGAAGCGGAACGCTGGCTGGGCCGGGCGCCCAAGGGGTGGGAATATCATGGCAAATAGGCGGAATTGGCTGGGCGCCGCTTTGGCGCTGACGTTGGGCGTGGTGGCGCCCCAGGTGCAGGCCCAGGTGCAGGCCCAGGAAGCGCCCTGGCCGACCCGGCCGCTGCGGGCCATTGTGGCCTTTCCGGCCGGCAGCGGAACGGACAGCCTGGCGCGCTTTCATGGTGAGAGGCTGGCGCGGGTGCTGGGGCAACCCGTGACCATCGAGAACATGGGCGGGGCCAATGGCGCCATTGCCACCCGCGCCGCCGCCCGCGCCGCGCCGGATGGCTACACCCTGTTCTTCGGCACGGTTTCCACCCATGCCGCCAACCCCAACCTGCGGCGCGAGCCGGGCTATGACCCGATCCGCGATTTCGCCCCGGTTTCACTGATCTCGATCAACCCGCTGGCGCTGATGGTGCGGGCGGATTTTCCGGCGCGGGACCTGGCGGGCTTTGTGGCCGAGGCCAAGGCGCGGCCAGGCGGGCTGAATTACGGGGTGGGCAATGCCGGCGGCATCGCCGGGACGCATTTGTTGAGCCAGGCCACCGGCATCCAGGCCGAGCGCATCACCTATCGGGGCACGCCGGGCGCCATTACCGATTTGCTGGGCGGGCGGCTGCAATTCATGGTCTCGGACCTTGGCCCGGCGGTGGAGCATTTGCAGGCCGGCACCTTGCGCGCCCTGGCGGTGGCCACGGCCCGGCGGGTGGAGATTTTGCCCACCGTGCCAACCATGCAGGAAGCCGGGCTGGCCGGGATGGACTTTGCCTCCTGGAATGCGGTGTGGGTGCCGGCGCGCACCCCGCCGGCCATTGTGGCCCGGCTGAACCGCGAGATTGTGGCCATTGGCGACAGCGCCGAGGCGCGGCGCTTCACCGCTTCCATCGGCATTATCAGCACCACCAGCACGGACGAGGCGCTGGGCAGCTTCACCGAGCGTGAGTTGGCGGTTTGGGCGCGGATTGTGGCCGAAGCCGGCATGCCGAAGGAATGACACAGCATGGGTGAGACAACGCGGCGCATCCGCGCCTCGGGCGGGCGGGCGCAGCTGGTGCCGGTGGATGGGCCGAAGCTGCTGGCGCTGTGCGACGGCTACCTGGACCTGGACCTTTCGCGCTTCCCCGATGTGGTGCGCGGGGTGGGCGACGATCTGGCCATGGCCGATGGCCAGGACCTGAACGACATGACCCTTTCGGTCAACGCCTTCCTGATTGAAGCCGGGGATAGGCTTTGCCTGGTGGATGCCGGCGACAGCAACCGGCGCGGCGGGCATTTGGGCCATTTGAGCGCCGCCCTGGCCAGCGCCGGCTATGCGCCGGGTGACATTACAGACCTGTGCATGACGCATCTGCATGGCGACCACGCCGCCGGGCTGTTGCAGGCCGGGCAGCCGCTTTTTCCGCGCGCGGTGCTGCATGTGGCGCGGGATGAGGTGGCGTTCTGGAACCAGCCGGAGGCGCTGGACGCCATTCAGGCCAGCCAGGTGCCCTTCGCCCAGGCGGCGCTGCGGGCCTATGCCGACCGCCTGGTGCTGATTGAGCCAGGCATGGAGGTGCTGCCGGGGGTGCGGGTGCGGGCGCTGCCGGGGCATACCCCGGGCCAGGTGGGCTACCAGCTGGGCGTGGCCAACCCGGTGCTGATCTCGGCCGACGTACTGCACCTGCCGGCCTTGCAGATACAGCACCCGGAATGGGGCTTTCTGTTTGACGCCGACCGCCCGCGCGCCCGCACCACGCGGCTGGACCTGCTGGCCGAGGCCGCGAGCAGCGGGCTGCGGCTGGCCGGGGCGCATATTCCCTTCCCCGGGGTCATCAAGGTGGCGCCGGGGCCGGAAGGGCTGGGGTTCAGCCGTGTTGCGGAATAGCCAAGCAGCTCAACTGTTATAGATGGCCTGGATGCGGGCCACCCCGGTGGC
>CANFIE010000125.1 GCA_947446625.1 Acetobacteraceae bacterium
GGCAGGGCAGGGGCGTCGCGGTCGTCATCCCGCGCCAGCCAGAACATGCCGCGCCCCAGCAGCAGCACCAGCCAGGCCAGGGCGGCGGCGGCGGCCAGGCCAAGCTGCCAGTTCATCGCAGCATGCCTTCCAGCCGAAACCAGGCAATCGCCTCGGCCACCGCCTGCTGCCAGGGGCGAGCGGTGTAGCCCAGCACCCGCTGCGCCTTGGAGCTGTCAAAATACATCCAATGGCTGGCCATGGTCAGGCCATCCACGGTCAGCATCGGCTCGCCGCCCGCCACCCGCGCCCAAAGCTGCGCCACCAGCGCCATGGGATACAGCGGCGCCCGCGGCAGCCGCACCGGCCGGCCCTTGCCAATGCCGGCGGCGATATGCGCCAACAGGTCGCCCAGCGGCACATCCTGCCCGCCCCCACCAGTTGGCCCGCCGTGGTCTGCGTGATTCCGGCGCGGGATGAGGCGGAAAGCATTGGCGAGACGGTGAAATCCCTGCTGGCGCAGGACTACCCCGGCGAGTTCCGCGTGGTGGTGGTGGATGACCGCTCCACCGACGGCACGGGCGAGGTGGCGCGCCGCGCCGCTGGCGGCAACAACCGGCTGGTGGTGACCACCGGCGGCACCCGCCCGGCGGGTTGGACCGGCAAGCTATGGGCGCTGCAACAGGGGCTGGAGGAGGTCGGGCGCGGCCCAGCCCCCGAGTTCCTGATGTTCACCGACGCCGATATCCAGCACAGCCCGGACAGCGTGCGCATGCTGGTGCAGCGCGCCCGGGCCGAGGGCCGGGTGATGGTGAGCCTGATGGCGAAACTGCGCTGCAACAGCGCGGCGGAACGCTGGCTGATCCCGGCCTTCATCTTCTTCTTCCAGATGCTCTACCCGTTTCGCTGGTCCAACACGCCGGGGGCGCGCACGGCGGCAGGGGCGGGCGGCTGCGTGCTGCTGAACCACGCGGCCTTTGAGGCCGGCGGCGGGCTGGCGCCGATCCGTGGCAAGATCATTGATGACTGCAACCTGGCGGCGCAGATGAAGCGCCAGGGGCCGATCTGGCTGGGGCTGACCGAGCGGGTGGAGAGCCTGCGGCCCTATGAGGGGATTGGCGCCATTCGGAAGATGGTGGCGCGCACCGCCTATGCCCAGCTGGGCTACAACCCGTTGTTGCTGCTGGGGATGATCCTGGCGCTGGCGCTGATTTTCCTGGTGCCGCCGGGGCTGGCACTGCTGGCCAGCAGCGCGCCGGCCGGGGTGCTGGCGCTGGCGGCCTGGGGTGCCATGGTGCTGGCCTTCGCCCCCACGCTGCGGCGGTTTGGGCTTTCACCGCTGCGCGGGCTGGCGCTGCCGGGCATTGCCTTCACCTACATGCTGTTCACGCTGGACAGCGCCTGGGCGGAATGGCGGGGGCGCGGCGGGATGTGGAAGGGCGAAGCGGGGCCTCGCGCCGATGGCGCGGGGAAATAGGTGCGCCGATGGCGCGGGGAAGTAGCCTGCGCGGACAGTGCGGGAAAATAGGGGCTCCCACCACGGCAAGACTGCAACAGGTCCGCATTAAACCGCGGCCATTTTGTCACACCCATCTTCGCAAGCGCGAGAGAAGGATTTAAGCGAGCCAAATAGAGAGACCGCCTTTCGTGCCCAGCGCCGTCGCGCCGGGCCGCAAGGTCGAACAGGATGATACCGCCTTGTCGACAATGCCGGACCTCGCCTCGTTGGCGCAGCGCGCCCTGAGCAGCAGCAGCGTACCCGCCACGGCCGAGCTGGCCGAAGGCGCGCTGGAAGCCGCCGTGACCCAGGCCACCGCGCATCTGCTCAGCCACCAGCGCACCGATGGCCCTTGGGTGTTTGAACTGGAGGCCGACGCGACGATTCCGGCCGAATTCGTCATGTTGAAGCGGTTTTTCGGCAAGGTGGAGCCGGAGCGCGAGGCCCGGATTGGCCGCTATCTGCGCCGGCTGCAAAGCCTGGAAGCGCCGAATTGCCAGGGCGGCTGGCCGCTGTTCCATACCGGGCCGATTGATATCTCCTGCTCGGTGAAGGCCTATTTCGCCCTGCGGCTGATCGGCGACCAACCGCATGAGCCGCATATGGTGCGGGCACGGGAAGCGATTCTGGCGGCCGGCGGGGCCGAGAAGTCCAACGTCTTCACCCGGGCCACGCTGGCGCTGTTCGGCCAGGTGCCCTGGCATGCCGTGCCCGTCATGCCGCCCGAGATCTGCCTGCTGCCGCGCTGGTTTCCGTTCCACCTGGCCAAGATCAGCTATTGGGCGCGCACCGTGCTGGTGCCGCTGACCGTGGTGATGGCGCGCCGGCCGCAGCCGCTGGCGCCGATTGGCGTGATCATCACCGAGCTGTTCCGCACCCCGCCGCATGAGGTGCAGGACTGGCCCGCCGGCGCCCATGCCGCCGAGCCGTGGAAAACCCTGTTCGCCTGGCTGGACAAGGGGTTGCAGCGCATCACCCACCTGTTCCCGCGCACTGCACGGCGCCGGGCGGAGATGTGGGCCGAGCGCTTCGTGACCGAGCGGCTGAATGGCGAGGATGGGCTGGGCGGGATTTACCCGGCCATGGCCAATGCCATTTGGATGTACCACTGCCTGGGCGTGCCGGCGGATGACCCGCGCCTGGTAACCGCCTGGGAAAGCGTGGAAAAGCTGGTGGTGGACCGCACCGACGGCGAAACCTATGTGCAGCCCTGCCTGTCCCCGGTGTGGGACACCGCGCTGGCCAGCCATGCGCTGCTGGAAGCCGGCGACCCACGCTCGGAGGCCGCGGTGCGGCAGGGGCTGGACTGGCTGGTGGAACGCCAGATCACCGAGGTGAAGGGCGACTGGGCCTGGGCGCGGCCGAATGTGCCGCCCGGGGGCTGGGCCTTCCAGTATCGGAACGATCATTACCCCGACGTGGACGACACCGCCGTGGTGGTGCTGGCGCTGGACCGCGCCCGCAAGCATGCCGGGCATGAGGATGCCGCCGCCGAGCGCAGCGCCACCCTGGCCACCGAATGGGTGGTGGGCATGCAGTCCAAGGGCGGCGGCTGGGGCGCCTTCGATGCCGACAACAGCTACCACTACCTGAACAGCATTCCCTTCGCCGACCACGGCGCCCTGCTGGACCCGCCCACCGCCGATGTCTCGGGCCGCTGCCTGGCCATGCTGGCGCAGCTGGGCCATGGGCAGGACAACCCGGTGGTGAAGCAGGCGGTGGAATACCTGCTGGATGAGCAGGAGGCCGATGGCAGCTGGTATGGCCGCTGGGGCATCAACTACGTGTACGGCACCTGGAGCGCGCTGACCGCGCTAAACGCCGCCGGGCTGAAGGCCGACCACCCCGCCATGGCCAAGGGCGCCGCCTATCTGAAGCGGGTGCAGAACCCGGATGGCGGCTGGGGCGAGGATGGCTTCACCTATCCGCGCAAGGGCGGCACCGCGCCGGATACCGATGTGGTGATGGGCGGCAGCACCGCCAGCCAGACCGCCTGGGCACTGCTGGCGCTGATGGCGGCCGGCCAGGCCGACGACCCGGCGGTGGAACGCGGCGCCGCCTGGCTGGTGGCGCGCCAGGGCGCCGATGGCGGCTGGCCCGAGGAAGACTATACCGGCACCGGTTTCCCCCGCGTGTTCTACCTGCGCTACCATGGCTATGCCCGCATCTTCCCGCTCTGGGCGCTGGCCCGGCTGCGCAACCTGCGGCAGAGCAACACGCGGGAAGTGGCGTTCGGGCTGTAACGGTCGCTTAACCCCCGCGCCAAGCAAGCTGCGCCGCACCTAGAATGCGGCATGCTCCTGGTTGTTGTTGGCATGCAATCCGAAGCCGCGCTGTTGCCGCGCGGCACCCGTGTTCTGGTCAGCGGCGCCAGCCCTGAACGGCTGCAGGCCCTGCTGGCCAAGGATGCCGAGGGGGCCACGGCCATCCTCTCCTTTGGCATTGCCGGCGGGCTGGACCCGGCGCTGGAACCCGGCGACCTGATTGCCGCCACGCGGATTCGCGGCCCCGGCGGCGCCTGGCCAGCCGATGGCCCCTGGGCCAGCCGCCTGGCCCGCGCCACTGCCGCAAAGCTGGGCGTGCTGGCCGGCGCCAATGCCGCCGCCACCGATGCCGGCGCCAAGCGGGCGCTGCGCGCCATGACCGGGGCGCTGGCGGTGGATATGGAAAGCCAGTTGGCCGCCGCCCATGCCGCCCGGCTGGGGCTGCCCTTCGCCGCCCTGCGCGCCGTGGCGGATACCGCCACCGAAACCCTGCCCCGTGCCGCCCTGGTGGGGCTGACGCCGGAAGGCCGCCCAGCGCCCTTGAAGGTGCTGATGGCCCTTGCCCGCAACCCCGGCGATTTCAAGCCGCTGAAGGTTATCGCCGCACGGTCCCGCACCGCGCTGGAGGCGCTGGGCCATGGGGTGACTCTGCTGCGAGGGAATTTGGGGCGGGTTTGAGCGGCCCCCTCGCCCCACCCTACCCGCGCATGCTACCCCGCGCCGCATGAGCATTCGCCCCTCCGGCCGCCTGGCCGACGCCCTCCGCACCGTTTCCCTCGAACCCGGCTTTTCCCACCACGCCGAAGGCAGCTGCCTGATCCGCATGGGCGGCACGGAAGTGCTGTGCACCGCCAGCATTGAACCCAAGGTGCCGCCCTTCCTGCGCGGCCAGGGCCAGGGCTGGGTTACCGCCGAATACGGCATGCTGCCCCGCGCCACCCATACCCGCGGCCAGCGCGAAGCCGCCAAGGGCAAGCAGAGCGGCCGCACCCAGGAAATTCAGCGCCTGATCGGCCGCGCCCTGCGCGCCGTTGTGGATTTGAAGGCCATGGGGGAAATGTCGATCCAGGTGGATTGCGACGTGCTGAACGCCGATGGCGGCACGCGCTGCGCCAGCATCACCGGCGCCTGGGTGGCACTGCACCTGGCGTTCAAGCACTGCGTGAAGATGAACGTGCTGACCGCCATTCCGCTGCGCGAGCAGGTGGCCGCCATTTCCTGCGGGATTTTCCAGGGCACCCCGGTGCTGGACCTGGACTACCCCGAGGACAGCAAGGCCGATGCCGACGCCAATTTCGTGCTCACCGGCTCGGGCGGGCTGGTTGAGGTGCAGGGCACGGCGGAGGGCGCGCCGTTCAGCGAGGCCCAGCTGCTGGACCTGCTGCGCCTGGCGCGGCTGGGCACCGACCAGCTGTTCGCCGCCCAGCGCGCCGCCGTGGGGCTGTGACCATGGCCGGGGCAAGCGTCCCTTCGGGCGTTGCCCCGAAGCGCCTGCTGCAACCGGGCCGGCTGGTGCTGGCCACGCACAACAAGGGCAAGGTGCGCGAAGTGGCGGCCTTGCTGGCCGGCTATGGGCTGGACCTTGTCTCGGCCGGGGAGCTTGGGCTGCCCGAGCCAGCCGAGACCGAGACCAGCTTCATCGGCAATGCCAGCATCAAGGCGCTGGCCGCCGCCCGCGCCGCGCAGCTGCCGGCGCTGGCCGATGACAGCGGCTTCAGCGTGGCCAGCCTGGACGGTGCGCCGGGCGTGTACACCGCCGACTGGGCGCAGCAGCCCGATGGCAGCCGCGACTACCAGCAGGCCATGGCCAAGGTGGCGGCGCTGGCCGAGGGGCATGCGGGCCGGCTGGCCTGGTTCAGCTGCGCCCTGGTGCTGGCCTGGCCGGATGGCCATACCGAAAGCTTCCTGGGGGAGGCTCCGGGCATTTGGGTATGGCCGCCGCGCGGCCCGGCGGGCTTTGGGTATGACCCGATGTTCCAGCCCGAGGGCCATGCCGAGACCTATGGCGAGATGAGCGCCGAGACCAAGCACGCCATCAGCCACCGCGCCCGCGCCTTCGCCCAACTGGCGGCGGCCTGCCTGCGGGCATAGCGTCTGTGCAAGCGGCTGATTCACGCCGCCGATGATTCCACCGGCGACGATCAGACGCTAACCACCAGGCAACACCAGGGGTGCCAGGGTAGGGGTCTCAGCAAGGACCCGCCCGATGCACCTGGCCATGGCGCCCGAGGAAGCCCTGATGCTGGGCGGCATGCTGCGCGGCACCGCCCGCTACCTGGAATTCGGCGCGGGCGGCAGCACCGTGCTGGCGGCGCATCTGGTGCAGGGCAGCATTACCACGGTGGATTCCTCCACCGAATGGCTGGACCGCGTGGCCGCCGCCTGCCCCGCCACCAGCCGCGCCAGGCTGACGCTGCACCATGCCGATATCGGCCCGGTGGGCGAATGGGGGGTGCCGCTGGACCCTGCTTTGGCACCCTGCTGGCCCTGCTACCATGAGGATGTGTGGACCCGGCAGGAAGCCGCCGCGCCAGAGTTGGTGCTGGTGGATGGGCGGTTTCGCATAGCCTGTGCCATCCAGGCGCTGCTCCGCACCGCGCCGGGCACCCCGGTGCTGCTGCATGACTACCCCGAGCGCCCGCACTACCACGTGCTGGAACGGCTGGCGAAACCCGTGGTGGCCACGCGCAGCCTGGTGGCCTTCACCCGCCGGGTGGATTTCGATGCCGCCCTGGCCCAGGCCATGCTGGCGGCGCATGCGCAGGATTTGAATTGAAATGCTCTAATCCTCCCCGCCATCCGGCAGGCTGGGGGTATGCGCCTTCAGGCCATGGGTGGTCATCCAGTCCCAGGCTTCCTCGGGCGTATCCACCAGCCGGAACAGCGCCAGATCCTCAGGCGCCACCATGCCGTGGCGCAGCAGGGCGGGGAAGTTCAGCACCTCGTTCCAATACTCCCGGCCGAACAGCGTCACCGCCACGGGCGGCGCCTTCTTCGTCTGCATCAGGGTCAGCACCTCGAACAATTCGTCAAAGGTGCCGAAGCCACCGGGGAAGACCGCCAGCGCATTGGCCCGCATGGCCAGGTGCATCTTGCGCATGGCGAAGTAGTGGAAGCGGAAGGTCAGCGCCGGGGTGGAATAGGCATTCGGCTCCTGCTCGAACGGCAGGCTGATGTTGAAGCCGATGCTGGGGGCGCCCACATCGGCGGCGCCGCGATTGGCCGCTTCCATGATGCCGGGGCCGCCGCCCGTGGCGATGACATTGTCGCGCAGCTTGCCCTCGGGCGCCAGGGCGCCGCCGCGCAGGCTCACCAGGCTGGCGAAGGCGCGGGCGGTTGCGTACCAATGCGCGTGGTCCTGCATGGCGCTGCTGCTGGCGTGTTCCGGCGCGGGAATGCGGGCGCTGCCGAACACCACCACGGTGGAGCGCACCCCCCAGTCGCGCAGCGCGTATTCCGCCTTGGCGTATTCCTGGGCGAAGCGCTGCGGCCGCATTTCGTCGCGCAGCAGAAAGCTGGTGTCCTCCACCGCCAGCTTATAGCTGGGCGAGGCCTTTTGGGCGCTGTTGTCGGCCATGCCGAAGTCCTTTCGGGGGCCGCGTTTTTCTGGTCGGCACCGCTGCGGGGCTGATAGCGCCTGATCGGCCAAGGCGAAATCGCCGCAGGCCGTGAATCAGTCGCTCAAACCATCAGGCTTGAATGTGAATGCTTCAGTATGGAGCAATCACATTCTAGCATGCGGCAAAACCAACGGGAGACAACGCCATGTTCAGCCGCCGCCTGCTGCTTGCCGCCACGCCTGGGCTGCTGGCCGCGCCCGCCCTGGCGCAGCCCGCCTGGCCGAACAAGCCGGTGAAGGTCATTGTCGGCTTTCCGCCCGGCGGCAGCCTGGATGTGATGACCCGCCTGGCCGCCGAGCAGATGACCCAGCGCCTGGGCCAAAGCTTCATTGTGGAAACCCGCAGCGGCGCTTCGGGCAATATCGGCGCCGAGGCCATCGCCCGCGCCCACCCGGATGGCTACACCATCGGCACCGTCAGCATGCACAATGTGGTCATCAACCCCATGCTGTTCACCCGGCTGCCGTTCGACCCCGAAAACGACTTCGCCTGGATCAGCGCCATGTGGGATTTACCGAATGTGGTGGCGGTCTCGCCGCAGCATTGCCCGGCGAAAACCCTGGCCGAGTTCATCACCTGGGCCAAGCAGCGGCCTGGTGGCATCAGCTACGGCTCCTCGGGCGTTGGCTCCACCATCCATCTCTCGGGTGCGTATCTGCTGGGGCGCAATGGCATTGCCGGCACGCATGTGGCGTTTCGCGGCGCGGCGCAGACCATTCCGGCCATCCTGTCCGGAGACATCCAGTTGGCGGTGGACAACCTGGCCAGCTACACCGGGGTGCTGGCCGATGGCAGCATCCGTGGGCTTGGCATCACCATGCCGGAACGCTGGCCGACGCTGCCCAACATTCCCACCATGGCCGAGGCGGGGATGGATAATTTCAACGTCAGCCCCTGGCATCTTTGGGCCGGGCCAGCGGGCATGCCGGCGGAAATCCAGCACCGTATCTCCCGCGAAGTGCGCGCCGCCTGGGCCGACCCGGCACTGCAACGCCGTGCCATTGAGATTGGCGCGCGGTTGACCGGTTCCACACCCGAGGAAGCCAAGGCAAGGTTGCGGCGAGAAACCCCCGCCTGGGCCGAGATGGTACGGATTTCAGGCGCCAAACCGGAGTAGCCAGGATGAACAGGCGTGGTTTGCTGCTGGGCGCTGCCGGCCTGTTGCCGGGAGGCGCCGCGCTGGCCCAGGCGCCGCTGCCGGCCGGCATGCCGCCCGCTGGCGCGGTGCGACCCAGCGCCGCCGTGCTGGCGCAACTGGCGCCCAGCGGCGCGCTGCGGGCCGGGGTGAATCTCGGCAATTTCCTGCTCATCAATGGCCGCACCACCGCCGGGGAGCCAAGCGGCGTGGCCCCCAGCCTGGCCCAGGCCATGGCCGAACGGCTGGGCGTGCCGCTGCGCCTGGTGCCCTATGCCCGGCCCAATGAGGTGGCCGCCGCCGCCGACAGCAATGCCTGGGACATTGCGCTGATTGGCGCCGAGCCGCAGCGGGCCGACCGGATTCACTTCTCGGCGGCCTATTGCGAGATTGAGGCGACCTATCTGGTGCCGGCTGGCTCGGCCATGACCAGCCTGGAGCAGGTGGACCGGCCGGGGGTGCGCATTGGTGTTTCCGCCGGCGCCGCCTATGCGCTGTGGCTGGAGCGGAACATTCGCCAGGCGACGCTGGTGCCGGTGCCGGGTGGCGGCGACGCGGCCTTTCGGCGCTTTGTGGCTGACAGGCTGGAGGTTTTCGCCGGCTTGCGGCCAGGGCTGCTGGGCGATGTGGAGAAGCTGCCGGGGGCGAGCATTCTGCCGGGCCGCTTCATGGCCGTGCAGCAGGCCATTGGCACGCTGAAGCAGCACACGGCGGCGCAGGAATTCGTCGCCACCTTCGTGGCGGATGCCAAGCGCAGCGGGCTGGTGGCAAGGCTGATCGCGCAGCATCAGGTGCGCGGGCTTTCAGTGGCGGCGTAAAAAACCCGCCGGGCGTTTTTTGGCCTTCGCGGCAAGGATAGCCATCCTTGCCACGGCCCTCAATCGCCGGGCGGCGGGCCTCCGCCGGCCTTGGCTTCGCGGCATAAGCCGCGGCAGTCATTCGGCTGCTCGGCCCGCAACCTGCGGGCCGCTACCTCTTGGCGCGAAC
>CANFIE010000126.1 GCA_947446625.1 Acetobacteraceae bacterium
CAACCGCGCCTCGACCGCCGGGTCAAGGCGGGCCACCCCTGGGCCTTCTCCAACGAGATCGCCATGACCCCCGCCGCCCGCGCCCTGCCCCCCGGCAGCCTGGTGCGGCTTGAGGGCGATGACGGTTGGAACCACGGCACCTGCCATTTCAACCCGCACAGCCTCATCGCCGCCCGCCGGCTGGACCGTGATGCCGATGCCAAGATCGACCTGGCCTGGGTGAAAACCCGCCTGCGCGCCGCCCTGGTGCTGCGCGAAAAGCTGTTCGACACCCCCTGGTACCGCCTGGTGCATGCCGAGGCCGATGGCCTGCCCGGCCTGATCATCGACCGCTTTGGCGACACGCTGGCCCTGCAGGCCAATACCGCCGGCATGCAGGCGCTGACGCCGCTGCTGGTGGAAGCCCTGGTGGCGCTGCTGAAGCCCCGCGCCATCGTGGCCCGGAACGACAGCAGCGTCCGCACCCTGGAAGGCCTGCCCGAGGAAACCGGCCTGCTGCACGGCACCGATTCCACCGCCGAGGTACAGGAAGGCGGCATCCGCTTCAGCGTGGACCTGCTGAATGGCCAGAAAACCGGCTGGTTCTTCGACCAGCGCGAGAACCGCGCCCGTGTTGCCCGGCTGGCCCGTGGCGGCACCATGCTGGACGCCTTCTGCCACACCGGCGGCTTCGGCCTGCTGGCGGCCCAGGCCGGCGCCACCAAGGTAACCCTGCTGGACCGTTCCGCCCCGGCGCTGGAACTGGCCATGGCCACCGCCGGCGCCAACGGCCTGGCGCCGCGCGTAACGGCGCTGCGGGCCGAGGCGATGGAGGAGTTGGAGCGCCTGGGCAATACCGGCGCCAAGTTTGATACCGTGGTGGCCGACCCGCCGGCCTTCGCCAAATCCCGCAAGGACAACCCGGTGGCGCTGCGCGCCTACGGCAAGCTGGCCCGGCTGGCGGCGGCGCTGGTGGCGCCGGGCGGCTTTCTGTTCCTGGCCAGTTGCAGCCATCATGTGGCGCCGGGCGAGTACGCCGATGCCTGCATCCACGGCCTGGGCCGGGCCAAGCGCGATGCCCGGCTGCTGGGCCAGTACGGCGCCGGGGCCGACCACCCGGTGCACCCCATGCTGCCGGAAAGCGCCTATCTGAAGGGGCTGCTGTTCCAGCTTTAGGGGACAGTATTTCAATACGGCTGGTAGCTTTTCTCCTCCACCAGCGCGGACCGTGTCAGCTCGTTGATCTGGCGCTTGGTCCGCGCCCTTTCGTCGTTCAGCCGATAGACCGAGCGGGCGAGGGTGATGAAGCCTTCGTCGAAGCTCTGCGCGCGTTCCTTGTCGCGCAGCGCGTCCTCCACATCCCACAGCGCCTCGTTCACCTGGCGCAGCGCGGCGCGCAGCGCATCCAGCGGCGCCGAGGCCGGCAGTGCCGCCGCCACCACCTGCGCCAGCGCCTGCAATTCCTGGCGCACATTGGCCAGCGCGGCAGGGTTGGTGATGCGCGCCTGCTTGATTTCAAGAATGCTGATCTTGTCCAGCACCTCGCCCCAGGAGGCGGGGATCATCGGTGCGTTCATGCTCAATGCAACCCCGCCGGAGAGCGCGGTGCCCGGCCTGCCAGCAGGGCCTGCACCGCCTGTTCAACCTGCACGAAGGCGCTGCGCCAGTCATCGCGGCGCTGCTGCCGGAACAGCCGCAGCGTGGTGTACCAGGGGCTGTCGTCGCGCCCGCTGATCCAGCGCCAATCCGCCACATGCTTCACCACTACCCAGGTGGGCACGCCCAGCGCCCCGGCCAAATGGCCAATGGCGGTGTCGCAGGTAATCACCAGGTCGCACACCTGCATCACCGCCGCCGTATCGCGGAAGGCATGGCCCGGCGGGTCGAAATCGGCGCCCAGGCTTTCCACCCGCATGCCGGCGGGCAGCCGGGCCAATTGCGCCTCGCCACTGCCCTTGTGCAGGCTGATCAGCCGCACCCCCGGCAGTTGCGCCAGCGGCAGGAATTCCTGCAGGGGAATGGAACGCCCCATGGCCAGCGGACCGGTGCTGCCCTGCCAGCAAATGCCAATGCGCAGGCCCTCGGTGCCGATATGCCGCGCCCAATGCGCCACCCTCTCCGGGTCGGCGTGCAGGTAGGGAATGGGGGCGGGCACCGTCTCGGGCGTGATGCCCAGCGCATACGGTACGCTCAGCAGCGAACAATGCAGGTCATGCGGTTGGCCGATCTGCCCGCCGCCATACACGGTAACCCCCGGCCCCAGGCTGCGCAGCACGCCAACCATGGGCGGCGGCACTTCCAGCAGCACCCGGGCGCCCTGCGCCGCCAGCAGCGGGGCGAAGCGGCAGAACTGGAAGGTATCGCCCAGCCCCTGTTCGTCATGCAGCAGGATGGTGCGGCCAACCAGGCTGGTCTGCCCGTGCCATAGCGGCGAGGCGCGGCGCAATTTGGGGTCGGCGAAGGCGGTGCGGCGGCGCGCCTCATAGGCTGGCCAGCCGGCGGCGAAGTCGCCCTGCTGCAACAGAATGAGCGAGGCGTAGAACTCGGCCTCGGCATAATCCGGGCGGGCCGCCCAGGCGGCGCGGAAATCGGCCAGGGCGGCCTCTGGGTCGGCGGCGGCATCGCGCATGGCGCCACGGCCGCACAGCGCCTCGGCATGGTCGGGCTTGAGGTCCAGCGCGGTTTGGTAGCTGGCCTCGGCCTCGGCCCAGCGGTCCAGCCGTTGCAGGGCAATGCCGCGGTTCACCAGGGCTTGCAGGCTCTCCGGTGCCAGCAGCAGCGCGCGGTCATGGCATTCCAGCCCCTCGGCGGTGCGGCCCAGGTTGACCAGCATGGCGCCCATGCTGTCCCAGGCGGGGGCGAAGTCGGGCTGCAATTCGGCGGCGCGGCGGAAACCGGCCAGGGCTTCCTCGGCCCGGTTCAGCGCCTGGCAGGCCAGGGCCCGATTGTGGTGGATGCGCGCCGCTGCCGGCTGCAAGGCCAGGGCGCGGTCGAAATCGCCCAGCGCCAGCGTGGCCTGCCCGGCCTGGGCGCGGGCCAGGGCGCGGCCATGCCAGGCCTCGGCATTCTCGCCTTCCAGGGCAATCCAGCGGGTCAGCGGCACCACCGCCTCGGCCGGGCGGTTCAGGTCCACCAGCGCCTCCGCCCGTGCCTGCAACAGCAAGGGGCTGTCCGGCTGGGTGGCCAGGGCCTGGTCCAGCGCCGTCAGGGCCTCGGCCGGCTGGCCGGTGGCGGCCAGGGCCAAGCCGAGCTGGGCCAGGGCGCCGGGGTCGGCGGGGGCCAGGGCCAGCAGGGCGTGCAGCACCGGCAGCGCCTCGGCCGGGCGGTCCAGTTGCAGCAGGGTGCTGGCCTGGTTGTGCAATGCGTCCACGAAATCGGGCTGGGCGGCGGCGGCGGCGGCAAAGCGCGCCAGGGCCTCGGCCGGGCGGTCCTGCGCCCGCAGCGCGGCGCCCAGGTTGTTCAGCGCCTTGGCATGGCCGGGGGCGGCGGCCACGGCGGCTTCCAGTGGCGGCAGCGCCTGGGCCGGCTGGCCCAGCTGCAACCAGGTAACCCCCAGCAGATGCAGGGCTTCCGCATGGCCGGGTGCGGCGGCCAGGGCCTGTTGGTACAGCGCCTGGGCCTGGGCCACCTGGCCGGCACGGTGCAGGGGCAGGGCCTGGGCAACCAGGGTATCGGCGGTGCTGGACATGGGCTCGCTCATGCTAGCTTCCCCGGGTGATGGCAAGCCGCAACCCGCCCGAAATCCCCGCCCGGCTGCGCCGCGCTTTTCTGGCCAGCCGGTATGAGGCGGCGGGCGCGGTGGCGCGGATAGGCCGGCGCAGCCCGGGGGTAGATGCGCTGCTGGCCGGTATGGGGGTGCGGCAAGGCGGCTTTGTGGGCGCCTGGAACCCCTTTGGCCGGCGCATGCCGCCGGGCTGGAACCACCGCGCCTTGGCCCGGTTGCGGGCGGCGGCGCGGCGGCTGCCCCAGGCCGGCGGCCGGGGCGGCTTGGGCCGCTGGTGGGAGGAGCATTTGCTGCTGGGCGGCGACCCGCGCCGGCTGGCGGTGCTGGCCCGGCGCTTTCGCCAGGCGGCCTGGGTGCGGCTGCGCCGGGGCGGGCCGGCGGCGCTGGTGCCGGGGTTGGGCTGAAAACCCCCCGCCCGGTGCAGGCCGGGCTGAAAAACTGAGGAAATGCGCTGATCGGACAAATACCCACCCCCGCCCGGCGCCCTGGTGTGGCGCTGGGTTTTGGACGGGGTGGGGCAGGGGCTTCTCCTGGCGGCGGGGGCCGTCAGGGTATCAGGAAAACGGTCCTAAAGGTAGCGTTGAATATCCAGCGTGCTGTCGCGACCAATGGTGTCGAAATGCTCGCGCAGGAATTTGTCCGCCGCCTCGCGCCCGTAATTCCGCAGGGTCTGCAAAAAGTCCCAACTGCCATTGAACTTGGTGCTGAGCTTGAACTTGCGCATCCGCTCCTCATCCTCGATGGCGTGCAGGTGCATGCGGCGGTAGCGCGGCTGTTCCAGCCGGCCGGCATCCAGCAGCCGCTGGACAAAGTCGATGGCGCGCATCTCAGCCATCAATGAGGCGTTGAAGCTGATCTCGTTCAGCCGGTTCATGATATCGGCCGTGGTCTTCGGCACTTCCTGCCGTTCCATCGGGTTGATCTGCACCAGCACGATATCGGCGGCGCCGCGTTCGTAATACAGCGGCCAGATCGCGGGGTTGCCGACGTAACCACCGTCCCAGTAGCTCTCGCCGTCAATCTCCACGGCCTTGAACACGTTGGGCAGGCAGGCGCTGGCCAGCACCACCTCGGGGCTGATCTCAGCCCGGTTGAACACCCGCGGCTTGCCGGTGCGCACATTGGTGGCGGAAACGAACAGCCGGATGGCCTTGGGGTCGGCGCGCAGGGCTTCCCAATCAAGGAATTCCTCCACCACCTGGCGCAGCGGGTTGAACTCGGCGTTGAACGGGTTGGCCTGGTAGGGCGACACCAGGCGCGAGACAGCGTCAAACGCGTTGTAGGCGAAGCTATAGGTCAGGTCGTGGCCCCACAGCATGCGCTCCAGCGGGGTGTTCTGCAGCGGGCTGAAGGCGTGGCCGGCGGCGATCTGGCGCCAGAACCGCTCCAGCAGGGAGATGGCGCCGGCGCGGCCGCCGGTGGCCAGGCCCTGCACGAACATGGCCGCGTTCATGGCGCCGGCCGAGGTGCCGGAGACGCCGTCGAACTCGATGCGCTCATCCTCCAGCAGGCGTTCCAGCGCGCCCCAGGTGAAGGCGCCATGGGTGCCGCCGCCCTGCAGCGCCAGGTTGATGCGCCGGGTCTCGGCCCGCGCTACCGCCGGGCGCGCCGGGGCGCGCTGATGGGCCGGGGGCTTCTCAACCGGCGTGCCTTCCAGAAAGCCGTCATCCATCAGGCGGCGGTCCAGCCACCGTCGATGGAATAGGCGCTGCCATTCATGGCGCCGGAATTCGGCCCGGCCAGGAACAGCGCCATCTGCGCCACCTCGGCCACCTCAACCCACTTCTTGCTGGGCTGGTGTTCCAGCAGAAAGTCCTTCAGCGCCACTTCCTCGGAAACGCCATGCTTCTTGGCCAGGGGCGGAATCTGCGCCTCGGCCAGGGGCGTGCGGACAAAGCCGGGGCAAATCGCGTTGCTGGTGATGTTGGTCTGCGCCACTTCCAGCGCCACCGTCTTGGTCAGGCCAATAACGCCGTGCTTGGCGGTAACGTAGGCCGACTTGTAGGGCGAGGCGATGAGGCCATGCGCCGAGGCGACATTGATGATGCGGCCGAAATTGCGCGCCTTCATGCCCGGCAGCGCCGCCTTGATGGCGTGGTAGTTGCTGCTCAGGTTGATGGCGATGATGAGGTCCCACTTGTCCTCGGGGAATTCGTCAATCGGCGCCACGAACTGGATGCCGGCGTTGTTGACCAGAATGTCCACGCTGCCCAGCGCGGCCTCGGCCTCCTTCACCATTTGCCGCACGGCGGCGGGGGAGGAGAGGTCGGCCGGGGAGTAGGGGGCTTCGGCCACACCCATGGCGGCGCCAACCTGGGCGCGGGCGGCGGCGATATCCTCGGGCTTGCCCAGGCCATTGAGCATGACGCGGGCGCCGGCCTGCGCGTAGAGCAGCGCAATGCCGAGGCCAATGCCGCTGGTGCTGCCGGTGATGAGGGCGGTGCGGCCTTCGAGTACGCGGTCCATGGTGTGGCTAAGTCCTTCGCAGTTGCAGCATTTGTAGCCTATTGGGCCAGAAAATGCAGCAGCCGTGTTACGGCAGCCAGCGCAGCGCCCGCACCAGCGCCCGGCTGACACCGCCGAACAGCTTGGGGGTATAGTAGCTGCCGGCGGCGCGCTTCAGGGCTTCGGCCAAGGTGGGGTAGGGCACCACCAGCCCGGCCAGGGCGGCCAGCGGCAGTTGCCGGCCCAGCATCAGCCCCAGCAGGCCGGCCATTTCCCCGGCATGCGGCGCGGTGATGCCGCCGCCCAGCAACTGGCCCTTGCGGTTGAGCACCAGCCTGGCCAGGCCCTCGGTACGGCCTTCGGCAATGGCGCGGTCATTCTCGGCCAAATGCCAATCCAGCACCCGCACGCCCTGGTGACCGGCGGCTTCCGCCTCGGCCTGGGTCAGCCCCACCTGGCACAATTCGGGGTCGGTGTAGGTCACCCGGGGCAGGGCGGCGTAGTCCACCTTGGCGGGCAGGCGGAACATCATGTTGCGCACCAGCACCCCGGCATGCTGGCTGGCCACATGGGTAAAGGCGCGGGGGCCGATGCCGGCGATGTCGGCAATGTCTCCGGCGGCCCAGACCCGCTTGTTGCTGGTGCTGCGCAGCGTGGCGGCCACGCTGATGCCGCGCGGCGAATACGCCACATTCCCGGTTTCCAGCCCCAGCCCGGCCAGGCGCGGCGCCCGGCCCACGGCCAGCAGCAGGTGGCTGCCGGCAATGCGCTCGCCATTCTCCAGCACCACGGTGGGGCCGGCTTCCACCGAAGCCACCTTGGCGCCTTCGCGCAGGGTTACGCCCTCGCTCAGCAGGGCGGCGCGCAGCGGGGCCACCAGGGCGGCATCCTCGCGGAAGGCGATGCCGGGCGCGGCTTCCAGCACCGTGACGCGGCAGCCCAGCCGGGCATGCGCCTGGGCCATTTCCAGCCCAATCGGCCCGCCGCCGATGATGATGAGATGCTCGGGCGCCGCTTTCAGCTCGAACAGCGTCTCGTTGGTCAGGTAGGGCGTGCTTTCCAGCCCCGGAATGGGCGGCACGATGGCGGCGCTGCCAGCGGCGATGACGCAGCGACGGAAGCTGATGCGGCGGTCCCCGGCCTGGATGGCATTGGGCGCCACGAATTGCGCGCTGGCCTGGATGACCTGCACCCCGAGGCCGGTGAAGCGCTCCACGCTGTCATTCGGCGCAATGCGGGCAATGGCGGCATGGACATGGGCGGAAACGGCCGGCCAGTCGACCTCGGGCGCCGGCAGCCGCACACCATATTGCCCGGCGGTGCGGGCGCTGGCGGCGGCATGGGCGGCGGCCAGCAGCGCCTTGGAGGGGACGCAGCCGTAATTCAGGCAGTCCCCGCCCATGGCGCCGCGTTCCACCAGCGCCACCTTCAGCCCCAGCTGCGCGCCCACGGCGGCCACCGAAAGCCCGGCGGCGCCGGCGCCGATGATGGCGATATCAATGTCAGCCATGGGATGCCTTCCTTCCGCGCCACCAGGCGCCCAGCAGCGAGAGCCCGGCCAGACCGACCAGGGGCAGCAGCACCGGGGGCGAGAAGATCACCCGCAGGTCCGGCTGGCCGCCACTGGCGAAAACCTCGCCCAGGCTGGCGCCAATGCCGCAGAACACCACCGTGCCAGGGATGATGCCGAGCAGCGTGGCCAGGAAATAGGGGCCGAAGCGCATGCCCACCAGGGCCGGCGCCAGATTGGCCAGCCAGAATGGCACCACCGGCAGCAGGCGCAGGCTGAGCAAATACCAGAAGCCACCCGATTCCAGCCCCCGGCGCAGCAATTCCAGCCGCGGGCCGGCTTTTTGCGCCAGGGTTTCTGCCAGGGCGTAGCGGGCGGCGAGGAACAGCATGCTGGCGCCGAAGGTGGCGCCCAGCACCGTCAGCGCCGCTCCGCCCCAGGCGCCGAACAGGAAGCCGCCGGCCAGGGTGAGCCAGACGCCCACTGGCAGCGAAAGCGCCACCGCCACGGCATAAAGCGCCATGTAAGTGCCTGCTGAAGCAAGGGGTTGCGCCGCCACCTGCGCTGCCAGCCAGGCGCGGTTTTCGGCCAACGCTTCCCATGAGATATAGCGCGTTGCGCCCAGCCACCAGGCGGCGGCAAGGCCGGCCAGCAGCAGCAACAGGGGCCAGAGGCGTTTCATGCGGTCTCCTGGATTCGGCGGCGAAAGGGTAGCCCGATAGTCCTATAGTGTTACGGTTGCTCGCGCGCGGTTGACGGGGAGGGCCTGCTCTCCCTATACGTGCCGCCCTTCGCCCGGGGGCTGTGGCCCGCCGGGCACGTATTGTTGCCGCGCTGCTATACTGGAGACTGACCGTGAAGCGTACTTACCAGCCGTCCAAGCTCGTCCGGAAGCGCCGGCATGGCTTCCGCACCCGTATGGAGACGGTCGGCGGCCGCAAGGTGCTCGCCAACCGCCGCTCCAAGGGCCGCAAGAAGCTTTCTGCCTAAGCTGCTGAACCGGCAGAGGGTTGAGGCGTGCGCGGCTCCGATGACCGCAGGGCCGCAGGGCCCGAAGGTCTGAATCGGCGCCGCTTGGCGCCGCCAGGCGCCAAATAATGCCGACTTTGCCACCCCGGTTGACGCGGCGCGCCGAATTTGTGCGTGCCGCGCAGCGGGCCAAAAAAGCCGCCCGCCCCGGGCTGGTGTTGCAGGCCTTGCCGCAGCCCGGCGCGAAACTGCGCGTGGGTTTTACCGCCACCAAGAAATTGGGCGGCGCCGTGGTCCGCAACCGCTGCAAGCGGCGGCTGCGTGAAGCGATTCGGCTGACCGTGGGCGAACACCCCATCTCAGGTTATGATTTGGTGCTGATCGCGCGCGAGGCCACCGCCACGCGTGACTGGGCGCTGTTGCTGGGCGACCTGCGTGGGGCGCTGAAGCAGGCCGGGGTGCTGAATCCGCCCCCTGTTGCGAGCCCTGAGCCATGAATCCGGCCCAGCAGGCGTTGCGCGGCGGCATCATCGCCTATCAATGGACCATCCGACCCTTCATTGGGCCGCATTGCCGCTTCCACCCCCATTGCAGTGCCTATGCGCTGGAGGCCATATCCCGCCACGGCGCCGCCCGTGGCAGTTGGCTGGCCGCCCGGCGTGTTCTGCGCTGCAACCCCTGGCATCCGGGCGGGCTCGACCCGGTGCCCGACGTCTCGAACAAAGGCTGACCTTTTCCCATGGACCAGAAGCGGCTTCTGCTGGCGATCGCGGCCTCGGTGGGGATTTTGCTGATTTTTCAGCTGATCAACCCGAAGCCCCCGGCCGCCCCCCCGGCGACG
>CANFIE010000127.1 GCA_947446625.1 Acetobacteraceae bacterium
CAACGGCGGCTCAGACAACAGCGGCGGCAACGGCGGCTCAGACAACAGCGGCGACAACGGCGGCTCGGACAACAGCGGCGGCAACGGCGGCTCGGACAACAGCGGCGACAACGGCGGCTCGGACAACAGCGGCGACAACGGCGGCTCGGACAACAGCGGCGACAACGGCGGCTCGGACAACGGCGGCGACAACACCGACCAGCCCAGCTACGGCGGTGACAACAACGGCCAGTCCGACAACGGCGACACCTCCGGCGAAGGTGGCGACGGCGACGATAGCGAAAGCGGCAACGACGACGACAGCGGCGATAACGGCGACGGCAACGACAGCGGTGATGGCTCCGACCCCATCCTGAACCCGCCCACCCCCTCCTCGGAATACCCCGGCGCCGTCCAGGGCACCGCCTTCCTCGATGTTCCCGTCGGCATCTGCGCCAGCAAGCTGCCGGGCGCGGTCTTCGCCAACGTCACCGTCAACCTGCTCGACGCCACCGGCGCCACCATCGCCACCACCACCACCGACGCCCAGGGCAACTACCAGTTCACCCATGTCGCCCCTGGCACCTACCAGGCGCAGTTCGTCACCCCCGCTGGCCTCAGCTTCATCCCGCAGCACAGCGGCCAACTGCATGATGGCAGCGACGCCGACCCGTTGACCGGCAGCGCCAGCTTCACCATCAGCGCCACCGAAACCATCACCGGCATCGATGCCGGCTTCGCCCACCACACCGCCACGGCGCTCGACCACATCGAAACCCAAGGCAGCGCCAACACCAGCTACAACAACGCAGTGGAACTCCGCTTTGAAGGCGAAGCCCACCTCAACCTCAACGCCACCGGCTGCGCCATCATCGGCGGCAATGGCAGTCTTACGGTCAACGCCAATGCCGGCGCGGCCGTGCTCATCGGTGGCACCGGCTACGCCCATCTCAACGCCAACAGCAACACCGGTTCGGTGCTCATGGGCGGGCAGGGCGGCGCCACCATGGAAGGCACCGGCGGCAACGACATCATCATCGGCGGCTGCGGCGCCATCTCCGCCCAGGGCCTCGGCAGCAATGCCGGCGCTGGCCTGCTTACCAACCTGGGCGCAGACCTGATGATCGGCGGCAAGGGCAATGACACGCTGGAGTTCAACAACTCCAACGGCACCGTCCAGGGCGGCGAAGGCGATGACTACATCCACGCCGCCGCCAATGGCGCGGTGCTGGCTGGCGGCACGAACAACGGCACCATCAGCTTCAACGGCACCAACTTCAGCAACCTCCACATCGGAGACACCGTCAACGGCACCGGCGCCGACCAGACCGTGCTCTACCAGGCCGGCGACGGCGTGCAGTGGATCGAGAACTTCAACCCCGCGGCCGGCGGCAGCATCGAAGTCTGGGGCTTCGCCGCCCCCACCGCCACCGGCATGCTGAACGGCATGCAGGTGCTGTACTTCGGCGCCAACCAGGCGCTGGTGTTCAACAACTTCCAGCCGCAGAACGGCGCCATCTCCGGCATCCACTACCACCCGGAAAGCCCGGTCGCCCCCGGCGCCATTGATCACATCAGCCCGCTGGTGCCGGTGCTGCTGGGCAGCGGCGAGGCCAACTTCTTCGGCGCCCAGGGCGACGAAATCGTCATCGGCTCCAACACCGCCACCCACTTCCAGGCCGGCGCCGGCAACAACTACATGGTTGGCGGCAGCGGTAACGACAGCTTCGCCACCAACAACGGCAACGGCACCTTCCAGGGCAATGGCGGCGATGACAGCTTCATCGTCGGCAGCGGCAGCAACAGCATCGACGGCGGCACTGGCACCAACCAGGTCACCTACGGCTTCGCCCGCGCCGATGCCACGCTGCACCAGCTTCCCAATGGCCAGTGGGAAGTGCTGAAGCCCAATGGCAGCGTGGATCTGCTGGCCAATATCGCGCAGGTCACCTTCACCGATGGCAGCGTCAACCTGGCCGCAGCCACCTCACAGGCGCTGCCCGCCCCCAGCAACCACGCCCCGGTCACCGAGGCCGATACGCTGGCCGCCACCACCGCCAGCACCACCCAGCTCGGCAATGTCCTGGCGAATGACCAGGACCCCGATGCCGGCACCATCCTGCACGTCACCGGCTACAGCATCGAAGGCCAGCACTACGCCGCCGGCGAAACCGCCACGCTGGCCAGCGGCGCGCAGTTCGCCATCTCGGCCGATGGCGAAGTCACCCTGGTGCAGAACCACGGCTATGACGGCATGGCCCCCGGCGCCACCGACACGCTGGACTTCACCTACAGCGTCTCCGACGGCGCGGGCCTGGAAGCCGAGGGCGATGCCAGCATCGAACTCCTCGCCCTGCCGCCGGCCAGCGAAGCCAGCACGCCGCCGGCCAGTGAGCCCAGCGCTCCGTTAGCCGAGGAAATCACCCAGTCAGGCTGGGGAAACCATGTCGAGATCGCCGACGTCGCCGCCGGCCATTTCAGCCACATCAGCCCTGGCCAGGGCAATGCCAGCGTCGTCGCCGGCAACGGAGACGTCCACATCACGCTGGATGGCTACAGCAACAGCGTGCAGGCCGGGCAGGGCAACCACACGGTGGAAGGCAGCCTCGGCGGCAGCACCATCCAGCTTGGCAACGGCAACAACACGGTGGAAGCGCACGGCTACGGCAACCACATCACCACCGGCCAGGGCAGCGCCAGCATCCATGCCGGCGAGGGCAACAGCAGCGTGCAACTCGGCGGCGGCACGGCGGAAATCTGGCTCGGCGGCTGGGGCAACACGGTGGATGCCAGCCACGCCGGCAACGTCGTCATCCATGCCGGCGCCGGCAATGGTCTCTTCATCGCTCCTGCCGAGGGCGTGGAGCACATCATCGGCTTCAACCTGAATGGCGGCGACCAGCTGATGTTCCACGGCACCACCGCCGCGGCGCTCAGCTTCCAGGTCAGCGGCGCAGACCTGCACATCCTGCTCAACGGCACCGAGGTTGCCGACCTCGTCGGCCTTGGCAACATCAACCCGCAAAGCCTGGCCGACCACCACAGCCTGGTCTTCGCCTGAACCACCCCAACGGGGCGCCGCAAGGCGCCCCGCAGCCATTGACACCCGCCCTGCCTGAAGCCAGCGTCCCCGCCCATAATCCAGGCCGCGAAAAGCCCGGAACAAAACGCCGCCTCCAGGCGGCATGGGGGAGAGACAGTTCATGCAGCCAGGCCGCCGCAGCCTGCTGGCCGCTGGTTTATTCGCCAGCGCCGGCGCCACCCGCCTTGCCGCGCAACCCGGCCCCGCCAGCCGCTTCCCCGACCGTCCTTCCCGCATCGTGGTGGCCTACAGCGCCGGCGGCGCGGCAGACAGCCAGGCCCGCCTGGCCGCACAGCACCTGGGCGACCTCTGGGGCAAGCCCGTGGTGGTGGAAAACCGCCCCGGCGGCAACACCCTCATCGCCACCGAGGCGGTGCAGCGCGCCGCGCCCGACGGCCACACCATGCTCTCGGTCTCGCTGCCCTTCGCGCTCAACCCGCTGATGTTCGAGCGCCTGCCCTATGAGCCGTTCCGCGACTTCACCCCGGTCGGCCTCATCTCCAGCATCCCCAACATCCTGGTGGTCCACCCGGATTTCCCCGCCCGCACCGTGGCGGAATTCGTGGCGCACGCCCGCGCCAACCCGGGCAAGGTCACGGTCGCGCATACCGGCATTGGCGCCATCACCCATCTCTCGGGTGAGTTGCTCTACGACATGACCGGCATCGAGGTTACCACCGTCGCCTATCCCGGCAGCACCCCGGCGCATGCCGATGTGCTCTCGGGCCGCGTCAGCGCCATGTTCGACAGTTCCATGCTGCCGCACATCGAATCCGGCCGGGTCCGCGCCCTCGGCGTCACCTCGGCCCAGCGCGTGCCGCTGGTGCCCACCATTCCCACCATCGCGGAACAGGGCTTTCCGGGTTACGACGCTGCCGCCTTCTACGGCCTGGTGGCGCCGAAGGAGACGCCCGCCGAGGTGGTGGAGAAAATCTCCGCCGACCTCCGCCGCATTCTGCACCTGCCGGAAGTCCGCAGCCGCATGCAGGGCATGACCTTTTTGCCCGGCAACACCACCCCGGCCGAATTCGGCGCGTTCATGCGGCAGGAAGCCGCCCGCTGGGGTGGCCTGGTGCAGCGCCGCAACATCCGCCCGGGCTGAGGCCGGCCGAACACCGCTTGCGCCCGCCCCACCTTGCCAGCACCATGCCCCCAACACCCGGAGGAAGAACGGCCATGAACGTCCTCGCCCAGCCTGTGGCGGCACCGCAGCCGCTGTCCCGCGCCCAGCATGAGGCTGGCATGGCCGCCTATCAGGCCGCCGGCACCAGGCTCGCCGCCGAAATCGGCAATCGCGGCCCGCTGCGCCTGACGGATGACGGCGCGCTGCACCCCGATATCCTCGCCGCCTATTGGCGCCACGGCTACTACATCTTCGAAGGCGTCATCGACCCCGCCGAGGTGGCCGCGCTGCGCGCCGACGCGCAGAACATGCTGGCCCGCGCCCCGGTGGGGCCGGACGCCAAGGTGGACGCCCAAGGCCGCCCGGCGCTGGGGCTGGACTACACCCGCTTCCCCTACCGCTACACCAAGCCGCTGTCAGACCCCTGGGGCGGCACCAGCCAGCTCAATGGCCGCCACCCCGCGCAAATGGCCCAGCCTCAGGCCGATGCCGGCGCGCCAGAGCAGGTGGTGTTCCTGATGTACTCCATGTGCGAGTCCATGCCCGCGGGCCTGCGGCTCTACGGCCACCCCAAGCTGCTTTCGGTCGCCCAGTCCATCAATGGCCGAGACTTCGTGCCGTTCAATGATGCCATCTTCGTCAAGCAGGCCGGCCTCGGCGGCTCCGTCGCCTGGCACCAGGACGGCGTTACCCACTGGAACAACCCGGCCTGGGATGAAGGCATCCACGGCTTCAACTTCCAGGTGCAGATCTACCCCACCACGGTCGGCAACGCCCTCTGGGTCATCCCCGGCTCGCACAAGCTCGGCAAGGCCGACATCAAGCGCATGGTGGAGGAGAACGGCGGCAGCGAGCAGTTGCCCGGCGCGGTGCCGCTGGTCTGCAATGCCGGCGATGTCACCATCGTCAACCGCCAGGCGGTGCATGGCTCCTTCGCCAATTCCTCGCCCGATATCCGCATCTCGCTCACCTTCGGCTTCCATCGCCGCACTTCCGTGCTTGGCCAGAAGGCCGCGCTCTCCATCACCGAAACCAACGCCACCTACGACGAAAAGCGCGTCTTCGAACGCGCCTCGGTCATCCAGGTCGCGATCGACGCCCGCCACCAGGCCTTCCCGCAGGAGCCGGTCTTCACCTACCAGCCCTTCGCCGGGCTGGAGGACCAGTTCCGCTTCACGCCCGAGAATTTCCAGCGCGTGATCCACGACTACAACACCAAGGACCTGTCGATCTGAGGCCAACCGCCCCGGATCGCCCAAGGAATACCCAGCATGACCACCGCGCCTGACCCCTTGCTCACCCCCTCGCGTCAGGTTGCGGTGCGGCCCGAATGGCTGGCCCAAACGGTCGAGGCCATCCTCGACCCCAGCCTGCCGATCATCGACCCGCATCATCACCTCTGGGACCATCCGCAGGAGCGTTACCTGCTGGACGACCTGCTGGCCGATACCGCCAGCGGGCACGACATTCGCGCCACCATCTTCGTCCAATGCGGCGCCATGTACCGCGCCGAAGGGCCGGAGGAATTGCGCTCGCTCGGCGAGACCGAATTCGTCACCGGCGCCGCCGCCATGTCGGCCAGCGGCAAATACGGCCCCACCCGCGCCTGCGCCGGAATCATCAGCATGGCCGACCTCACGCTTGGTGACGCCGTGGCCCCGGTGCTGGAAGCGCATCTCGCCATCGCCGGCCCGCGCTTTGTCGGCGTGCGCAACCGCACCGCCTGGCATCCGTCACCGGAAATCCGCTCCAACCTGGTCTCGCCGCCGCCCGGCCCGCTGGAGCACCCGGCCTTCCACGCCGGCGCCCGCCGCCTCGCCGCCATGGGCCTCAGCCTGGATGTCTGGGCCTACCACACGCAAATGCCCGCCGTGCTGGCCCTGGCCCGCGCCGTGCCGGAATTGCGCCTGGTGGTGGACCATGTCGGCGGCCCGCTCGGCGTCGGCCCCTATGCCGGCCGCCGCACCGAAGTCTTCCCCGAATGGCGGCGAGACATGCTGGCCCTGGCCGCGCTGCCCAATGTGAATGTGAAACTCGGCGGACTTGCCATGCAGGTTGGCGGCTTCAACTTCCACCACCAGCCCAAGCCGCCCGGTTCCGCCGCCCTGGCGGAAGCCTGGAAGCCCTATATGGAACCCTGCATCGAGGCCTTTGGCGTCAACCGCTGCATGTTCCAGTCCAACTTCCCGGTTGATAAAGGCATGTGCAGCTACCCCGTCATCTGGAACGCCTTCAAGCGGCTGGCCGCCGGCGCCAGCGCCACGGAACGCACCGCGCTGTTCAGCGGCACGGCGGCGCGGCACTACCGGCTCGACAAACTCCCCCCCGGCATGGCGCCCAACCTGGCCGGCGCGCTGTAGCCCAGCCATGGCCATGCCAACTTCGCCTGTCAGCCAGCGCGTCAGCAACCTGGCGCATATGCTCACCCGCAACGCCCAACGCTTCCCCGGCCGTCCCGGCTTCCTCCAGGGCGAGGCCCGCTGGAGCTGGGCCGAAATCGACGCCGCCGTTTCCGCCATGGCCGCCGGCCTTGCCGCCCGCGGCATTGGCAAGGGCGACCGCGTGCTGGTGCATGCGAAGAACGGCGCCGAGATGTTCTTCTCCATGTTCGCCTGCTTCCGCCTCGGCGCGGTCTGGGTGCCCACCAATTTCCGCCTGCTGCCGGATGAGGTGCTCTATCTCGCCCAGGCCTCTGGCGCCGCCGTATTCCTCTGCCACGCCGATTTCCCGCAGCACGCCGCCGCCATCGCCGCCGAGGCACCCGGCGTCCGCCACATCCTCAGCATCGGCCCGGCCAGCTTTGGCGAAGCCACGCTCGGCGACCTCATCACCCAGCACGCCGGCACGCAGGTGCCCAACGCGGCGGTGGAGCGCGACCACCCCTGCTGGTTCTTCTTCACTTCCGGCACCACGGGCCGCAGCAAGGCGGCGGTGCTGACGCATGGGCAAATGGCCTTCGTCATCACCAACCACCTCTGCGACCTCTTCCCCGCCACCACCGAACACGACGTCTCCCTCGTCGTTGCCCCGCTCTCGCACGGCGCCGGCATCCACCAACTCGGTCAGGCCGCGCGTGGCGCCTGCACCGTGCTGCTTTCCACCGAGCGTTTCGACATCGCCGAGGCCTATCGCCTCATCGAGACGCTCGGCGTCACCAACATGTTCACCGTTCCCACCATCCTGAAGATGCTGGTGGAGCACCCGGCGGCGCAGCAGCACGACCATTCCTCGCTGCGCTACGTCATCTATGCTGGCGCACCGATGTACCGCGAGGACCAGAAGACCGCGCTGCGCGTGCTCGGCAAGGTCATCGTGCAGTATTTCGGCCTGGGCGAAGTCACCGGCAACATCACCGTCCTCCCCCCCGCGCTGCACACGGCGGAAGACGGCCCCGAGGCCCGCATCGGCACCTGCGGCTTTGAGCGCACCGGCATGCAGGTCAGCATTCAGGACGATACCGGCCGCGAGCTCGCCCCCTTTGAGACCGGCGAGATCTGCGTCGTCGGCCCGGCGGTGTTCGCCGGCTACTACAACAACCCCGAAGCCAACGCTAAAGCCTTCCGCGACGGCTGGTTCCGCACCGGGGACCTCGGCCATCTCGACGCCGAAGGCTTCCTCTACATCACCGGCCGCGCGTCAGACATGTACATCTCCGGCGGCTCCAACGTGTATCCGCGTGAGGTGGAGGAGAAAATCCTGCAACACCCGGCCATCGCGGAAGTGGCGGTGGTGGGCATGCCGGACGCCATGTGGGGCGAGGTTGGCGTGGCCGTCTGCGTCCCCCGCGCCGGCACCACCCCCAGCGAAGCCGAACTGATGGAATTCCTCGGCCCCAAGGTGGCGCGCTACAAGCTGCCCCGCCGCTTCCTGTTCTGGCCCGAGCTGCCCAAATCCGGCTACGGCAAAATCCCCAAGCGCCTGGTGCAGGACGAAATCCGCGCGCGCGGCTGGCCATGAGGCAGATCGCCCAACCTGGTCCCGCCCTGGCGCCCCGCATCCTCAGCGCCAGCGGCACCGGCCGGGCCTTCCGCTGCACGCTGCAACCCGGCCAACCCCTGCTGCACGCCGCCACCCAGGCCTTCGCGCATGAAGGCTTCACCAGCGGCGTGCTGCGCCTGCGGGGCGGCGGCTTCGGCCCTTTCGCCTATGTTATGCCGGCGCTGCCGGTCTCGCCGCGCAACGCCGCCTATTACAGCGCCACCCACCGCCCGCCCGGCCTCACCCGGCTGGCCCAGGGCGCCATGACGCTGGGCCAGCGCGACGGCGCTGCCTTCTTCCACTGCCACGCCCTCTGGACCGAAGCCGATGGGCGCCCCAGCGGCGGCCACATCCTCCCGGAAGAATGCACCATCGCCCAACCTATCGAGGTTGAGGCGGTCGGCCTGCACCACGCCGGCTTCGAAGCGCAGGAAGACCCCGAGACCAATTTCCGCCTGTTCCAACCCAGGGGCGGCAGCGGGGCAGGGCGGTTCCACGCCCTGCGCCTGCGCCCCAACCAGGAACTGCATCTGGCGCTGCAAGCCTTCTGCCGCGCCCATGGCATCGACCAGGCCATCCTGCATGGCGGCGTCGGCAGCCTCATCGGCGCGCATTACGCCAGCGGCCAGCGCATCGAGCCATTCGCCACCGAGATGTTCCTCACCAGCGGCGTCATCCACGCGGCAGGGCAGGGCAGCGCCATCCATATCGGCATGATGGACCACAGCGGCACCACCTCCACCGGCCTGCTCACGCCGGGCGAAAACCCGGTGCTGATGACCAGGGAACTGGTGCTCGAAGCAGTTTAGCGCGCCCGAAGCGCGCGCTTCGTGCCCCTCAAACGCGTCGTGCGACAGCACGCCTGCCGCGTCGTGCGACAGTACGCCTGCCGCGTCGTGCGACAGTACGCCTGCGGCATGACGCTGCCGCGCCTCCGCGCCCCTTGGCTTCGCGCCCATAAGGGCGCGGCCGCCATTCGGCGGCTCGTCCCTACGGGCCGGCTTTGTTCGCGTTCACAACCCCAGCGCCAACTGCCCACCACTCTCGCCACCCGCTTCCCCCAAGGCCGAAAGCGTCACCCCCAGTAGCCGTATCCCCTTCGCCGTGGGAAACACCGGCGCCAGCAGCGCCAGGCTCGCCTCGCGCAGCTCCTCCGCGCTTGCCACCGGCCGCACCCCGCTGCGGCTGCGCGTCATCAGCTGGAAGTCGGCGTACTTCACCTTCAGCGTCACGGTCCGCCCGCTGATCCCCTGCGCCGCGCAGTACCGCCACACCTTCTCCAGTATCGGCCCCAGCGCCTCG
>CANFIE010000128.1 GCA_947446625.1 Acetobacteraceae bacterium
CGGTGCGCATGCCGCCGAGGTGGGCGGGCCGAAGCTGGAAGCGCCGCGGATTTTCCTGAAGCCGACCAGCAGCGTGTGCGGGCCGGGCACGGTGGTGCGGATTCCGCCCAGCGTGCGCTGGCCGGACTGGGAGGTGGAACTGGCCGTAGTGATTGGCCGCACCGCCTGGCAGGTGGAGGAGAAGCGGGCGCTGGAGCATGTGGCCGGCTACACCGTGCTGAACGATGTGAGCGCGCGCGAATTCCAGTTTGACCAGCCCTTGCCGATGACCAGCTTTGCCAAGGGGCTGGATGATTTCTGCCCGATTGGGCCTTACCTGGTAACCGCCGACGAGGTGGGCGAGCCGTGGCACCTGGATGTGAAGTGCTGGCTGAATGGCGAACTGGTGCAGCAGGGCAACACGCATGAGCTGATCTTCAGCGTGGCGGCGTTGATTGCCTATCTCAGCCGCTACATGGCGTTGCAGCCGGGTGATGTGATTGCCACCGGTACGCCCTCTGGCTCGGGCCATTTCCAGAAGCCGCCGCGCTATTTGCGCGCTGGCGACCGGATGCGGCTTGAGGTGGAGAAGGTTGGCGTGCTGGAACACGATATTGGCTGAGGGAGAGACACCATGATGCGCTTTGTAGCGGCAATGCTGCTGGCCGCCGGCGTGGCGCAGGCCCAGCCGCGCGCCCCCGGAACCGATTTTCCCAACAAGCCGGTGCGGGTGGTGGTGGCGCTGGCGCCCGGCGGCAATGCCGACATCAACGCGCGGCTGGTGTCCTCGGCATTGAGCGAGCGGCTGGGCCAGCAGTTTTTGGTGGAGAACCGGCCGAGCGGCGGTGGCACCGTGGCATTCGAGACCGTGGCCGCAGCGCCCGCCGATGGCTACACCCTGCTGGTGGGTGCGCTGGGCAGCCATACGCTGAATGTGGGGCTGTATGGCGACCGGCTGCGGGTGCATCCGCTGACCGGGGTTTCGCACATCACCGTCAGCAGCCACAGCGCCATTGCGGTGGCGGTGCATCCTTCGCTCGGGGTGCGCAACCTGGCGGAATTCGCCGCGCTGCTGCGGGCCAATCCGGGCAAGTATGACTATGGCAGCAGCGGCAATGGCACCACCGGGCATATTGCCGGCGCCATGCTGGTGCATTTGCTGGGCGCGCAGGCGCAGCATGTGCCCTACCGGGGCAGCGCGGCGGCGTTTACCGATTTGGCCGCCGGGCGCACCGCGTTCCAGGCCGATACCATCAGCTTCATCGCTGAGCATATCAACCGTGGCACGGTGCAGGGGCTGGTGATCGCGACGCCGCAACGCTCCCCCATGGCGCCGACGGTGCCGACCTCCGCCGAAGCCGGGTTGCCGGCCTATCAGGCCACCACCTGGACGCCGTGGAGCGCCACGCTGGGCACGCCCATGCCGGTGCTGGAGTTCCTGAGCGCGCAGATCCGCGAAGTGCTGAAGGAGCCGGCGCTGCGCGACCGGATCATCCAGTTGGGCAATACCATTCCCGAGGATATGACGCCGGAGCGGACACGGGCCTTCATTGCCGCCGAGATTGAGAAGTGGACGCCGATTGTGCGGGCCACCGGCGCCCGCGTGGACTGAGCCAGCGCCAGACCAGCTTTGCAAAGAATGGAAGCGCGCCACCGGCGCGCCGTGGAGGAACTCACAAAAAATGGCCAAGAATGTGACCAGCGGGCGCAAGGTGCCCGCGAGCGCGATTCATGCGCAGATTCTGGGGATTTTGACCGCCTGGGGCATGCCGCAGGCGAATGCCGAGACCACCGCGACCATCATGGTGGAGACGGATTTGCTGGGCGTGGATAGCCACGGGCTTTCCATGCTGATGACCTATGAGGAAGGCGTGCTGGCCAAGCGGATCAAGATTGATGCGCAGCCACGCCTGGTGCGCGATACCGGGCCGACCGCGCTGCTGGATGCCGGTGACGGGCTGGGGCACCCGGTTTCGGCCCAGGCGATGAACCTGGCGGTGGACAAGGCGCTGCAATACGGCGTGGGCATTGTGGGCGTGGTGAACAGCCATCACTTCGGCGCGGCCGGTGCCTATGCGCGCATGGCCTCGGCGCGTGGGGTTATTGGCATGGTGACCAGCAGCACGCGGGGCGTGACCATGGTGCCCACGCGCGGCACCATGCCGGTGCTGGGCACCAACCCGCTGGCCTTTGCCGCGCCGGCCAAGCGCAACAACGCCTTTGTGCTGGACATGGCCACCACCACGGTGGCCGCCGGCAAGGTGAAGGTGCACCACCTGAACGACGCCGACCTGCCGGAAGGCTGGGTGGTGGATGGCGCGGGCAAGACCGTGACCGACCCGCATGAGGGCAATGCCTTCGTGTTCCAGCGGCCGGAAGGCGGCATCACCCCGGTGGGTGGCATTGAGGAAAAGGGCAGCGCCAAGGGCTATGGCCTGGCGATGATGGTGCATATCCTGGGCGGCGCGCTGATGGGGGCGAGCTTTTCGCCCATTCGGCTGAAGACCGTGGGCAAGGATGCGGCACATAATATCGGCCACTTCTTCATGGCCATCAATCCGGCGGCCTTCCGCGAGGAAGGCGCGTTTGAGAATGATCTGGACGATGTGATCGACATTCTGCACGCCACGCCCAGCGCGCACCCGGCCGAGCCGGTGCTGGTGGCTGGCGAGCCGGAGGACATCATGCACGCCAAGCGCAGCGCCGAGGGCGTGCCGGTGCCGGACAGCCTGGACAAGCTGATCCGCGGCATTTGCGAGCGCAGCGGCGCGCCCTACCTGCTGCGGCCGAACAGCTGAGGCTTTGCCTCCCCCACGCGGTGGGGGAGGCGTTGCCCGGTTTCAGCAGCCCATCTTGCCGGCCAGGTCCTGGAAGTCGTTGCCGACCCAGTCCCAGGCTTCGGCGGGGGCCAGGTCGGTGGCCTGGTCGGGGCCGTGCTCGGTGGGGCGATGCACGAAGGCGGTCTTCAGCCCGGCCTTGCGGGCGGCGCTGAGGTCTCCGTTATGCGCCGCCACCAGGCAGAGTTCGTCGGGGCGGATCATCAGCACCTCGGCGGTGCGGAGATAGGCTTCCGGCTGCGGCTTGTAGGCCTGCGCCACCTCGGCGCCCAGAATGGCGTCCCAGGGAATGCCGGCGCGCTTGGCCATGCCGGTCATCAGCGCGATGTTGCCGTTGCTGAGCGGCGCGATGATGTAGTTGCGCTTCAGCCGCGTGAGGCCGGCGATGGCTTCCGGCCAGGGGTCCAGCCGGCGCCAGGCGTGGTTCCATTCGGCCAGTTCGGCCTCGCCCACCTTGGCCGGGTCGGTGCCCAGGTCGCGCAGCAGGCCGTCCAGGTTTTCGCGGTGGAGGATGTCCAGCCGGGTCCAGGGGCGGCGGCCGCTGCGGCATTCCTCCATGGCGGGCTGGTAGCGGCGGCGCCAGGCATCGGCGAAGCCGTGCGGCGTGGCGTTGACGCCATGCTTCGCCAGGTAGGGCGCGCTTTCACGCGCGATGCTGTTGCGCCAGTCCACCACCGTGCCGAACACGTCGAACACGCAAGCCTTGACGGTCATGTTGGTCACTCTCCCTGCGCCCACTTCTGCTCGAACTCCCAGACATCCGGGAAGCCCATCAACTCGGTCATGCGCTTGAAGCCATAGGCTTCGCCGAGCGCGATGCTGTCGCCGCTGCGCTTCAGATGGGCGTAGCAATCCTCCCGCGCCTTGGCGGCGGCGAGGAAGCCGGTGCCGGGGTAGATGGCGATGGCGTAGCCCAGCTTGGCCAGGGTTTCCGCCGGCAGCACCGGGGTGCGGCCGCCTTCCACCATGTTGGCCAGCAGCGGCTTGTTGATGGCTTTGCCGATGGCGGCCATCTCAGCCTCGGTCTCGGGGCTTTCGATGAAGACGATATCGGCGCCGGCCTCGGCGAACATCTGGCCGCGCTTGATGGCTTCATCCAGGCCCAGCGTGGTGCGGGCGTCGGTGCGGGCCACGATGAGGAAGTTGGGGTCCTTGCGGGCTTCGGCGGCGACGCGGATCTTGAGGGCGGCTTCGTCGGCGGGGATGACGCGGCGGCCCGGGGTGTGGCCGCATTTCTTCGGCATTTCCTGGTCTTCCAGCTGAATGCCGGAAGCGCCCGCAGCCTCATAGCCCTGCACCGTGTGGCGCACGTTGAGCAGGCCGCCATAGCCGGTATCGGCATCGGCGATGAAGGGGGTTTTGCAGATGCGGGCGAAGGTCGCGACGCGGCTTACCATGTCGGTATAGGTGCCGAGGCCGGCATCGGGCACGCCGAGATGGCTGGCCACGGTGCCGAAGCCGGTCATGTACAGGCAGTCGAAGCCCATGCCGTCGGCGACGCGGGCGGAGATGCCATCAAAGATGCCGGGGGCGACGATGAACTTTTTGGCGGCAAAGGCGGCCTTGAGGGAGGGATGGGCCATGCGTGCTTCCTTATTGCGGCTTGATGTGGCCGGCCGCGGCGGCGGCGGCCCAGAGACGATCCTCGCGCTGCATGGCTTCCAGCAGGGCGGGGGCGGGGCGGAGATCGGCTTCGATGCCCATGGCGGTGAGCCGGGCCTGGAAGGCGGGGTCGGCGAAGGCGAGGCGGAGGACGGTGTTCATGCGCTCGGCCACCGCTGGCGGCAGGCCCTTGGGGGCGAGGAGCGCGACCCAGCCGGCGAGGTCGAAGCCGGCAATGCCCTGTTCCTGCACCGTGGGCACGTCGGCGAAGAAGGTGCTGCGGGTAGCGGTGGAGGCCGCGAGCAGGCGGACCCGGCCGGTTTGCATGTGCGGCATGACGCTGGCGGTGCTGGTCCAGCCGCTGGGCAGGTGGCCGGCGACGATATCGTTCATCAACTGGCCGCCGCTGCGATAGGCGACGTCGGGCATTTCTACTTGCGCACGGCGGGCGAGTTCCTGGCCGATGAAGGAGGAAAGGCTCTCGGTGCTGCCGGTGCCAACGCGGCCGGGGTTGGCCTTTGCGTAGTCCAGCATGGCGCGCAGGCTGGTGTAGGGGGCGGTGGCGTTGGTGGCCAGCATCATGGTGTTGCGCGTCAGCATGGCCACCGGGGAGAAATCCCGGATGGCGTCGTAGGGCATGCTGGGCAGGAAGTAGCGGTTGGCCACATGGGTACTGACCACGCAGAGCATGGTGTGGCCATCGGGTTCGGCATGGGCCACGGCCTCGCTGCCTACCACCCCGGCGGCGCCGGCGCGGTTTTCCACCACCAGGGGCTGCGGCAAATGCGGGCGCAGGGCTTCCGCCATGGCGCGGGCCAAAAGGTCCGTTCCGCCGCTGGCGGCGTAGGGCACGATGACGCGAATGGGCCGGGCGGGCCAGGACTGCGCCCGGGCCAGCGCGGGCAGCAGCACGGGCGCGGCCAGCAGGCAGCGGCGAGAAAGGGTCATGGCGTCCTCCGGGTGGGACTATCGGGCGGCTGCGCCGCTGCCGCAACCTGTGCCATGCTGCGGCCCACCAGAGCAGGAGCATGACCATGGCCGAAACCAGCGACCTTGCCGCCATTGAGGCGGTGATCCAGACCTATTTCGATGGCCTGTACGAAGGCAGCGTGGAGAAGCTGGCCGCCGCCTTCCACCCGGTGAGCCATTTGTACAGCGCCGATGGCAAGGGCGGGGTGAATGACCTGCCGCGCGCCGAATGGTTTGAGTGGGTGAAGAAGCGGCCGAGCGCCGCCAGCCAGGGGCTGCCGCGCGCCGACCGCATTTTGCTGATTGACCAGAGCGGGCCGGAAACCGCGCTGGTGAAGGTGAACTGCCAGATTCCGCCGCGCTACTTCACCGATTACCTGGTGTTGAACCGCACGACGGAGGGCTGGCGGATTGTCAGCAAGGTGTTCCGCACCGACGTGCGGGAGTAGGCCAGAGCAATATCCAGTCTGCTGGAATCAGCAGGCTGGATTTCTTGCTCTGCCTTCAACTGACTCAGCGCTCGCCGATGGCGGGCTTGTCGAGCATTTCGAAAAACTCGCCGCCGTAATCCGCGGCGGCGGGGATGCGCAGGCGATGGCCGTTTTCGGTCTTCGCCATCTCGGGCATCACCGTCACCACATTGTACTGCGCGGCGGCTTCCAGGGCCTCGGCTACGGTGGTGTAGCGGGCCAGCTTTTCCAGGTTTTTGCGGGTGGCGAAGACCAGGGTGTGCTTGCCCTCGTCGGTTTCGCGCACCGCATCGGCCGGGCGGATCCAGACGCTTTCCACGCTCTCGCTGCCATCATGCACCGCGGCCTGGTCGGCGGGGGCGGCGGCGAGGAAGAATTGCGTGTCGAACCGCTTGCTGCGGCCAAGCGGGGTGATCCAGTGGGCGAAGTGCAGCATGGCGTCGGTGGCCGGCTGCAATTGCTCGGCAGCCAGCAGCTCGCTCAGCGTGCGCTCGCCGCGGTTCATGGCGGCGCGGTGGGTGTCCTCCACGCGCAGCAGGGTTTCGGCGCCGACCATGACGGGGCAGCCGGGCGGGCGGGCCAGCAGCACGCCGCATTCCTCAAAGGTTTCGCGGATGCCGGCGATGCGGAAGGCTTCCAGCCCCTCACCGCCGGCGATCGCGACGTCATCCGGCTCCACCCGGCCACCGGGGAAGACCAGGGCGCCGCCGGCGAAATCAATGGCGCGGTTGCGCACCACCATGAAGACTTCCAGCCCCTGCTCGCCATCACGGATCAGCAGCACGGTGCTGGCGGGGCGGGCGGTGACTTCGGGTTTGTCGGACATCAGGGCTTCCTATTCGGCGCGCAGGTTATTGGCGCGGATCAATGGGGTCCAGCGGGCGATCTCGGCCCGGATGAGCGTGGCGAATTCGCTGGGCGTGCCGGCCACCACCTGGGCGGCCTGGCTGGTCTGCACCCGCTGCGTCACCTCGGCGCGGTGCATGATTTTGACGAAGACCTGGTTGATGCGCTGGACCAGGGCGGCATCCATGCCGGCGGGGCCGACAATACCGTTCCACACACTGGCCTCGAAGCCCGGCAGGGTTTGCGCCATGGGCGGGGTTTCCGGCAGTTGCGGCACGCGGTTGGCGGTGAGCACGGCGATGGGCCGAGCCTTGCCTTCACGGATGAAGGGCAGCGCCGAGGAGACGGTGGGGATGGCGCAGTCGCATTCGCCGGAGATGACGCTGCGCATCACTTCCGCGCCGCTGCGGTAGCTGACCGGCACCATGCGCGTGCCGGTGAGTTGCAGCATGAGTTCATGCGCCAGCTGGCTGGGGTAGCCAATGCCGGGATGCGCATAGGTGAGCGGGGTGGCGGCGCGGGCCTTCGCCATGGCGAACCATTCGGCGGCGCTGCGCACCGGCAGGGTTGGGTTCACCACTACCACCACGGGCAGGTTGGTGAGGTGGCAGATGGGCGTGAAGGCGCTGGGTGGGTCATAGGCCAGGCCGCGCATCATTTCATGCGCAATGGCGTTGGCGCCCAGGTCGGCCAGCATCAGGGTATAGCCGTCGGGCCGGGCCTGAGCGGTGGCGGCGCCGGCAATGGTGCCCCCTGCCCCACCGCGATTCTCCACCACCAGGGTCTGGCCGCCGCTTTCCTCGGTAAAGGCCTGGGCGCAGGTGCGGGCCAAGGTGTCGGAGGCGCCGCCAGCGCCGAAGGGCACCACCAGGCGCACGGAACGGTCTGGCCAGGCGGCCTGGGCGCGGGAAAGGCCAGGCACGGCAAGCGCGCCGGCGAACGTGGCCAGGGCGGCGCGGCGGGGCATGGCGGGGCGGGTATGCGGCATGCGGGCGTTTCCGTTCAGGGCTTTGCCGCAACCTGCCTTCAGCCGGGGCTTGGCGCAACGGGCCGGCGGCTTAAGTATGCGGGGGAAGGCAGCAGGGGACGCGCGCATGACCTGGTCGATTCTGGCCCGAGACCCGGCGACGGGGGCCTTTGCCATTGGCATTACCACCTGCGCCTTTGCCGTGGGGGCCAGTTGCCCCTACGTGCGGGCCGGGGTGGGCGCGGTCTCCACCCAGTCCATGACCAACCGCTATCTGGGGCCGGCAGTGCTGGACGGCATGGCGCGCGGCCTGCCCCCGGCGGCAGCCATTGAGGGCGCGCTGGCCGGCGATGAGGGGCGCGGGGTGCGCCAGGTGCATGCTCTGGACCGGCATGGCCGCAGCGCCGCCTGGACCGGCGGCAACTGCGTGGAATGGTGCGGCGATATCCAGGGGATTGATGTGAGCCTGGCCGGCAACATGCTGGCCAACAAGGCGGTGCTGGCCGACACGCTGGCCGCCTACCACGCGCATGAGGCGCTGGACCTGCCCGAGCGGCTGCTGGCGGCGCTGGACGCCGGTGAAGCCGCGGGCGGCGACCGGCGGGGACGACAGTCGGCCGCGCTGAAGCTGGTTTCGACCGAGGATTTCCCGGATGTGGATATTCGGGTGGATGACCATTTGGAGCCGCTTGTGGAGTTGCGGCGGCTGCTGGGCATTTGGCGACGCGACAGGGCGCCGGGGCTGCTGACGGCGCCGCGCAAGGCCGATCCCAGCGGCTTTGTGGACCTGGACGCGATTGAGGCGGGCTGGAAGGCGCGGGGCGTGACGCTGCGGTTTCGGCGTTAGCGCGTTGTTTGAGAGACTGATTCACCGCTCCGGCGATTTCACCGCTCCGGCGATTCCGCCTGCGCGGATCAGGCTCTGGGCTGCGTGCGGCCGCGCAGCGCGCGGCGGCGGCCGGCGCGGCGGGCCTCCCAGCCTATCAGCACCGCCGCCGCCAGCGGTGCCAGGGCGTAGCTCCAGGCCAGGGTGGCGCGCAGCAGGCCGCGCCGGGCCAGCCAGAACATCACTGGAAACACCAGCCAACTCAGCGGCAGGTCGCGCCAACTGCGCCGCTGGGGCTGGCCCAACGCGCCGGTGCCGCTGCCGCCGTGGCGGATATCGGTTGCGAACCGGTCCAGCACCGCGCTGGTGGGCGGCTCGGGCGGGGGAATGTTGGGCGGGGTGCTCATGCCGGGTTGATTAGGCGCGCAGGGGTGCCGGTTTTTCAAATGGAAGTTGCATGCCGGGTGGGAGGTGGCGGGCGGGCTTGGGCTGTGGTTCCCTGACGGCAAGCAAGGCCAATGGAGAGACGCCCATGGATTTTGATCATTCCCCTCGGGTGAAAGAGTTGCTGGCGCGGCTGACCAGCTTCATGGAGCAGCACATCTACCCCAACGAGGCACGCTGGGAGCGCGAGGTGGCCGAGGGCGACCGTTGGACCGCGCCGCCGATGCTGAACGAGTTGAAGGCCAAGGCGCGCGATGCCGGGCTGTGGAACCTGTTTCTGCCCGAGAGCGACTACGGCGCCGGGCTGACCAATGTGGAATACGCGCCGCTGTGCGAGGTGATGGGCCGGGTCTATTGGGCGCCGGAGGTGTTCAATTGCTCGGCGCCCTATACCGGCAACATGGAAGTGCTGGTGCGCTACGGTACCGAGTCACAGAAGGCGGCCTTGCTGGAGCCGCTGCTGGAAGGGCGCATCCGCAGTTGCTTCGCCATGACCGAGCCGGCGGTGGCTTCGAGCGA
>CANFIE010000129.1 GCA_947446625.1 Acetobacteraceae bacterium
AACATGGGCGCCCAGATGGTGCGCGAAGTGGCCTCGAAGACCAACGACCTGGCCGGCGACGGCACCACCACCGCGACCGTGCTGGCCCAGGCCATTGTGCGCGAGGGCTGCAAGGCCGTTGCCGCCGGCATGAACCCGATGGACCTGAAGCGCGGCATCGACAAGGCCGTGGCCCATGTTGTGGCCGAGCTGGAAGCCAAGACCCGCAAGATCACCACCTCTGCCGAAGTGGCGCAGGTTGGCTCGATCTCGGCGAATGGCGAGACCGAGATTGGCGAGATGATCGCCAAGGCGATGGAGAAGGTTGGCAACGAGGGTGTGATCACCGTCGAGGAAGCCAAGTCGATCCAGACCGAACTCGACGTTGTCGAGGGCATGCAGTTCGACCGCGGCTACGTCTCCCCGTATTTCATCACGAATGCGGAGAAGATGATCGTGGAGATGGAGAACCCCTACCTCCTGATCTTCGAGAAGAAGCTGTCGGGCCTGCAGCCCATGCTGCCGCTGCTGGAAGCCGTTGTTCAGTCGGGCCGTCCGCTGATCATCGTGGCTGAGGACGTTGAAGGCGAGGCGCTGGCCACCCTGGTGGTGAACAAGCTGCGCGGTGGCCTGAAGGTTGCGGCCGTGAAGGCGCCTGGCTTCGGTGACCGCCGCAAGGCGATGCTGGAAGACATCGCGATCCTGACCGGTGGCGAAGTCATCAGCGAAGACCTCGGCATCAAGCTTGAGAACGTGACGCTGGCCCAGCTCGGCCGCGCGAAGTTCGTCAAGATTGAGAAGGAAAACACCACCATCGTTGATGGTGCCGGCGCGAAGGAGCAGATCCAGGGCCGTTGCGAGCAGATCAAGGCGCAGATCGAGGAGACCACCTCGGACTACGACCGCGAGAAGCTGCAGGAGCGTCTGGCGAAGCTGGCCGGTGGCGTTGCCGTTATCCGCGTTGGTGGCAGCACCGAAGTGGAAGTGAAGGAGCGCAAGGATCGCGTTGACGACGCGCTGCACGCGACCCGCGCTGCCGTGCAGGAAGGCATTGTTCCGGGTGGTGGCACCGCGCTGCTGCGCGCCAGCGCCAACCTGGGCGGCCTGAAGGGCTCCAACAACGACGAGCAGGTCGGCATCGAGATCATCCGTCGCGCCATCCAGGCGCCGGTGAAGCAGATTGCCGAGAACGCCGGCAAGGACGGCGCCGTGGTTGCGGGCGAAGTGATGCGCGACGGCACCTACGAGTACGGCTACGACGCCCAGAAGGACGAGTACAAGAACCTGGTTCAGGCCGGCATCATCGACCCGACCAAGGTTGTGCGTACTGCCCTGCAGGACGCCGCCTCGATCGGTTCGCTGCTGATCACGACCGAAGCCATGGTTGCTGACCGCCCTGAGAAGAAGGCCGCCGGTGGCGCGCCGGGTGGCGACATGGGCGGCATGGGCGGCATGGACTTCTAAGTCCGGCTTTCCAGACAACTGCACGAAGGGGGCGGGGCCGCGAGGTCCCGCCCTTTTTTTGTGCCTGGAGGGTCTGCGACCCGGTTTGTTGTGTTTTGTTTGACTTGGCCGGGCTGATCTGCGTGTGATGATGCCAGCCTACCGACTGCTGCCTTGCCGTGCCTTCCGGTTTTCCGGGTGCCCCCAAGCCGCCTCAGCCCGGTGGCTGTTGCGCGGGCGATCGGCGCCGGCGCGTATGAGACAAGGAGGGTGCATCGCATGGCGACTGGCACCGTGAAGTGGTTCAACGCAACAAAGGGCTTCGGCTTCATTGTTCCGTCCGACGGCGGCAAGGATGTGTTTGTGCACATCACCGCCGTGCAGAAGGCCGGGCTGAATGGCCTGGACGAAAACCAGAAGGTGAGCTTCGACGTGGTGAATGAGCGCGGCAAGGCCGCCGCCGCGAACCTGAAGCCGCTATAAGGAGGTTGGGGGAGCGCCTAGAGCAATATTCGTTCTGATGGAATCATCAGAACGGGTTTCTTGCTCTAGTATCAAATGGTTATAGAGCACGAAATGCGCCCAACAGGGCGCAAAGTTCTCTAGGCGCTCCCCTACTCCACCCTCAACCGGTCAAATAACCTGATAGCGGGCCTTGGTGGCACGCTCCATGGCGCCGGCAATCAGCCGGTCTATATCCATGGCAATGCGGAAATCCTGCATGAATTGCAGGGCTTCCTGGGCCGGGTCGCCATCGGCGGCGGCCAATTCGCACACCAGCAGGTAGGCGGTCTCGCGCAGGCGCGGAGGCAATACGTCGCGGATCAGCCCGAAGGCGCGGTCCAGCCCGTCGGCGCGGGCCAGCAGCAGCAGCACAATCTCGGTCACGCGGTCGATCTCGGAGGGCGTGAAGTCCGAGAAAACCGGCAATTCCTGCACCAGCCGCGCCATGGCGGCCAACTCGCCATCCGAGATGCGCTGGTCCGACACCGCGATGAGCACCATGGCGCAGATCAGCGCCTCCTGCGGGTTGAAGCGGCTGGGCATCATGCGGGGGTACTCCGGGGGCAGGTTCAGTCGGCCAGGAAGGCGCGGGTATCAGCCACCGCCTGGGCCAGGCCCATGCGGCGGATCAGCACGCCATCCGGCAGGCCGGCCAGCAGGCGAGAGGGGCAGGATTTGTCGAGCAGGACGAAGACGCCCTTGTCATCGGCGCGGCGGATCAGCCGGCCGAAGGCCTGGCGCAGCTTGTGGCGGGCTTCCGCATCGTCATAGGCCTTGGGCTGGCCGCCGGATAGGTGAATGCGGCGTTCGCGGTGCAGGATGGAGGGGCGAGGCCAGGGCACGCGGTCAAACACCAGCAGGCGCAGGCTGCTGCCGGGAACATCCACGCCGTCTCGCATCGCATCCGTGCCCAGCAGGCAGGAATGCTCCTCGGCCCGGAACACATCCACCAGGGTGGCATTGTCCATGGCGTCGACATGCTGGGCATAGAGCGGCAGGCCAGCGCGTTCCAGCGCCGGGGCGATGCGCAGATAGGTTTCGCGCAGCCGGCGAATGGCGGTGAACAGGCCAAGCGCGCCGCCGCCGGAGGCCAGGAACAGCGCCTGCATGGCGGCGGCCACCTGGCCGGGCTGGGTCTTGTCCACATCCGTCACCACCAGGCAGCGGGTGCGGCTGGCGTAGTCGAAGGGCGAGGCCACGGCGGCGCGCAGTGCCGGCATGGGCAGATGGCTGGCGCCGGTGCGGGCTTCGGCGGCGCGCCAGGCGGCTTCGGGTTCCTCCGCCGTATCTCGCAGCGTGGCGCTGGTGATGAGCAGACCATGCGCCTGCGACGCCACCTGCACGGCGAAGGGCTCGGTGGGGTCCAGGTGGTGGCGATGCAGGCCGGCATCCACCTCGCGCCCGTCACGCCGGGTCAGCGCCAGCCAGTCCACGAAGGGGCGGCGTTCGCCGGGTTGCGGCGGGTCCTCGCGCAGGGCGCGCAGCATGCCCTGCCAGGCCTGCACCGGCAGAATGGCGCGGCGTTCAATGCCGCGGGCGGCGGTTTCCAGGCGAATGCGCTCGCCCACCTCCAACTCCTCGGCCTCGTCATCCTCCAGCTTGGCCTGCAGGCGGTCTCGCAGCAGGGTCAGGGGTTCCTCCAGCCGCTTCAGGGCGCGTTCCAGCGCGGCGCCGGTATCGGCCAAAGCGGGCAGCACCGGGTGCAGGTCGCATTCCACGTCGTACAACCCGCTGTCGGTGGCGGTGCGGGCCAGGGCCTGCTGGCGGGCCACCTTCAGGAACACCTCGGTGGGATTGGCCAGGCGCTCCTCGGCCTGGGGCGAGGCGGCTTCGGCCGTGGCGTCATCGGCCAGGCGGTTGGGCCAGCCGGGGCCGGGCAGGGCGCGGGCGGCGGAAAGCGCGGCTTCCAGCGGGGTCAGCAGTTCCGGGATGTCGCCGGCCAGATCCTCGATGCGGCGGCGCAGGCCCTTGGCGCGGCTGCGGCCACCCTCGGCGCCCAGCAGCCAGCGGCGCAACTCGGCGGTCTCGGCCCCGGTGAGCACGGCGGAGAAGGCGGCGTCGGCGGCGTCGAACAGGTGGTGGCCTTCGTCGAAGACGTAGCGCAACGGCTTGCCATCCTCGCCGCCGCCCAGCGCCGCCTGCACCATCACCAGGGCGTGGTTGGCCACTACCAGCGTGGCGGTCTTGGCGCGGCGGATGGAGTGCTCGACGAAGCACATTTTGTAGTGCGGGCAGGCGCTGCGGATGCATTCGCCGCGCCGGTCGGCCAGCGGCGCGATGGTGAGCGGGCCGTAGAGTTCGCCGAGCCAGCCGGGAAAGTCGCCGCCCAGCAGGTCGCCGTCTCGGGTGGCCTGCGCCCAACGCGAGACCAAGGCGAGGGGCAGGGCGAAGGCCGGGTGGCCAGCCTGGCCGAGCATTTCCTCCAGGTTCAGCAGGCAGAGGTAATTCTCGCGGCCCTTGCGCACCACCACGCGGCGGCGACGCTCCTCGGGGTCGGGGTAGAGGCGGGCGAGTTCCTGGTCGATCTGGCGTTGCAGGTTGCGGGTATAGGTGGAGAGCCAGACCGGGGCGCCGTTCTTTTCCGCCCAAAGGCTGGCGGGGGCGATGTAGCCGAGCGTTTTGCCGGTGCCGGTGCCGGCCTCGGCCAGCACCAGGCGCGGTTCGCCGGGAATGTCGCGCGGCATGAAGGCGGTGGCGGCGGCCGAGGCGTAGTCGGCCTGCTGCGGGCGTTGCTCGCTATCCTCGCCGAGGATTTCCGAGAGCCGGCGGCGGGCTTCATTGGGTTCCACGCCATGGCTGTTGGGCGGCGGCGGCGGGCCGTCATCCTCCCATTCCGGCAGGCGGCGCCAGACCTTGTAGGGGTCGAGGCTCGACCGCACGCCGGTGGCACCGAGGGCGGCCAGTACCGGTTCGGCCCAGGGCCAGCCAATGGCTTCCTGCAGCTTGGTGGCCAGCATGCCGGCGTCTCGGTTCAACTGCGTGGCGCGGCGGTGGCTGAGATGGCGCAGCAGGTGTTCCGCCATTTCCGGCAGCATGGCGCAGGCGGCGGCGTCGTCGGCGGGAATCGGCAGGTCCAGCGCCTGGGCCAGCCCGCGTGGCGTGGGGGCGGCCAGTTGCGCCGGCATCACGAAGGCGAAGAGTTCCAGCAGGTCGTAGGCGGCCTCAAACGGGTTGAGGTTCAGCCGGCGGGCGGTGGCGGGGGCATGCACCAGCAGGGGCGGCGGCAGGTCGCGCAGCAAGCGGGCCAGGTCGGCGCTGGGCAGGGTGAGGAGTTCGCCATCGGGCGTGAGGATGGTGCCACGGCCATGCGCCGCCACCAGCGCCGGGCCGCTGGGCAGAACGAGGCGCGGGGGCGCGAAGGGCGATTCGGGGCGAGGCGTGCGGGCGGACATTGCCGCGCAGCATAGGGGTTGGGGCGGGGCGGGGGAACGGATGTTCTGGTGTGGGCGAAGGCGCGCATTGTTTTGGTCGTGCCGCGTGGATAGCCTGGGCCCTCAACCGGGAGCGGGCCATCCTCATGCTGTCGCCAGTCGCTGCCCTGTGCCGCCATGGTCTGCTCGCCCTGCTGGTGCTGGCTGGCTGTGCCGCCCCGCCGGCCGAGTTCGTGGCCGACCCGGCATTGCGCCGGGATGCCGCCACGCTGTTCTTTGCCGCGGCCAGGCCGGAGGATCTCTACGATCTGGCCCGGGCGCGCTTCCGCGCCGATTGCGCCCGCCAGCCAGGGGCGGCATGCGCCAGCACCCCGGTGGCCGAGGGTGATGGGCTGACGATTGATACCGGCTTCTTCCCGGCCAATCGTCCCGGCGGCGGGGACCGGTTGCTGGTGCTGCAATCAGGGATCCATGGCTCCGAGGCGCCGGCGGGGAGTGCCGCGCAGGCGCTGTTCATGCGCGACTTCCTGGCCGCCTACCGGGCCCAGGGGGTGGATGTGTTCGTGATCCATGCGTTGAACCCCTGGGGGTTTCGCCATGGCCGCCGGACCGATGGCGCCAATGTGAACCTCAATCGGAACTTCAGCCCGGATGATTCGATCTATGCCCTGGCGAACCCGGATTATGACCGGCACCGCGCCCTGTTTGAGCCGGGTGGCCAGGTGGGCGATGCCGGGGTGGCGCGGGCCTCGACCATGGCCGGCTTTCTGGCCGCCGTGCTGGGCGATGGCTTCAGCAGCAAGCGGCTGAATATCGGGCTGGACCAGGGGCAGTATGCCGCGCCGCTTGGCCTCAATTACGGCGGTGCGGGGCCGACGCAACAGGTTGCCTTTCTGCGCCGGGTACTGCCGCCGCTGTTTCGGGCGCGGCCCTACCGGCGCATTCTGTTCCTGGATTTCCACACCGGGCTTGGCCAGGCCGGCGAGTTGGCGGTGATCCGCGGCATCCGGCCCGAACCCACCCTGCTGGAGGAGATGAGCGGGCGGTTGCAGGGGCAGGCCGGGATTGTCTTCAGCGGGCCGGACAGCCCGGGCAATTTTCCCACCACGGGGGATGTCATCGACTTTGTCCCGGCCATGGCGCCGGACCCGACCAAGGCTCTGGCCGTGACGCTGGAATACGGCACGCTGGGCGGGGATACGCTGAGCCTGCTGCGCAGCGCGGCGATCATGATCCGGGAGAACCAGATGCATCACGCGGGCTGCGCCGATCCGGAGGATTGCCGGGCGACGCGGGACGCGTTTCGCCAGTTGTTCAACCCTGGGGATGGCGTGTGGCGCAGCCAAGTGCTGGCGCGGGCCCATGGCGTGTTCGCCGGGCTGGCCGCCGGGTTTTAGCGCACGATGCGCCGTGCTGAGCGCATTTTGTGCTCTATAACCATTTGATACTAGAGCAAGAAATCCGTTCTGATGATTCCATCAGAACGGATATTGCTCTAGCGCAGATGCCCCGGGCTTGGTGGCCCCGGCCGGTCCTGGCCTACAGCATCCGTTCCGCGATCTGCACCGCGTTCAGCGCTGCGCCCTTCAGCAACTGGTCGCCGCACAGGAAGAAATCCAGCCCGCAATCGCCGAACACGTCGTTCTGGCGGATGCGGCCGGCTTCCACGTCGTACTGGCCGGTGGCGGTGATGGGCATGGGATAGACGGCGTTGGCCACGTCATCCACCAGTTTCACCCCCGCGGCCTTGGCCAGCACGGCGCGGGCCTGTTCCGGCGTGCAGGGGCGCTCGGTCTCAATGGTCACGGCCTCGGCATGCACCCGCAGGGTAGGAATGCGCACGGCGGTGCAGGAGATGGGCAGGCCGGGGAAGGCCATGATCTTCCGGCTTTCCCAGGCCACCTTCATTTCTTCCCGCGTGTAGCCATTGGGCTGGAAACTATCGATGTGCGGGATGACGTTGAACGGCAGCGGGTGGCGGAACACCTTTGCCTGGGCAGCGCCGCCTTCCAGCAGCACGCGCTTGGTCTCGTCCAGCAACTCGCTCATGCCATCGGCGCCGGCGCCGGAAGCGGCCTGGTAGGTGCTGACGATGACGCGCTTCAGCCCGAAGGCCTGCCGCAGCGGCTCCAGCGCCACCACCAGAATGGCGGTGGTGCAGTTGGGGTTGGCGATCAGCCGCGCCTGGCCGATGGCGGCGGCATTCACCTCGGGCACCACCAGGGGCACGTCGTCATCCAGGCGGAAGGCGGATGAATTGTCGATGACAATGCCGCCCTGCGCCGCCAGCGCCTTGGCATGGGCGCGGGAGAAATCGCCGCTGACCGAGAGCAGGCAGAAATCCAGGCCCGCGCCAGCCTTCTCGTGGAAGGCTTCCACGGTGCGGTCGCCCAGCGGAGTTTTCAGGGTAGTGCCGGCGGAACGAGGGGAGGAGTACAGCTTCAGTTCGGTGAGCGGGAACTTGCGGTCCCCCAGCACCTGCACGATTTCACGCCCAACAGCACCCGTGGCGCCGAAAACCCCTACCCGCATCGCTCCATTCCTCTGTGGAAAAGTAAGGCGGGCGAGATACGCCAGCCACGCCCGGAAGGCCATGCTTATCTGTATGCGGCGCAGCATGCCTGCCCGGCGTTGACCTTGGGGCTGGGCGCTGCCATGTCGCTTGGCATGACAGCCGATCAATCGCTCCGCAGCGTCAAGGCCTGGCCCTTTGAGGAGGCCGGCAAGGTGGCCGACCGCCTGGCCAAAACCGGCAAGGCCGAAGCCCTGTTCCAGACCGGGTATGGCCCCTCGGGGTTGCCGCATATCGGCACCTTTGGCGAGGTGGCGCGCACCAGTTGGGTGCGCCGCGCCTTTGAGCGGCTGACCGGGCTGCCAAGCAAGCTGATTGCCTTCAGCGACGACATGGATGGCCTGCGCAAGGTGCCGGACAACCTGCCGAACCGTGAGTTGCTGGTGCCGCATCTCGGCAAGTCGTTGACCGCGATACCGGACCCGTTTGGCACGCATTCCAGCTTTGGCGCGCACAACAATGCGCGGCTGCGCGCCTTCCTGGACCAATTCGGCTTTGAGTACGAGTTCGCCAGCAGCACCGACTACTACAAGGGCGGCCGGTTCGACGCCGCGCTGCTGCGCATGGCCGAGCGGCATGAGCAGGTGCGCGCGGTGATTCTGCCCACGCTGGGGCCGGAGCGGCGGGCGACCTATTCGCCCTTCCTGCCCATTCACCCGGAAACCGGGGTGGTGATGCAGGTGCCGATGGAGGAGGTGCGCCCGGCCGATGACCTGCTGGTATGGACCGACCCCGAGACCGGAAAGCGGCACGGCACCAGCATCACGGGCGGTGGCTGCAAGGCGCAGTGGAAGGCCGACTGGGCGCTGCGCTGGTACGCGCTGGGCGTGGATTACGAAATGTCGGGCAAGGATTTGATCGACAGCGTGAAGCTGAGCAGCGCGATTTGCCGGGTGATGGGGGCGGAGCCGCCGGCCACCTTCACCTATGAGCTGTTTCTGGATGAACACGGCCAGAAGATCAGCAAGAGCAAGGGCAATGGCCTGACCATTGACGAATGGCTGCGCTACGCCCCGCCCGAGAGCCTGAGCCAGTTCATGTACAATCAGCCGGGGCGGGCCAAGCGGCTGTACTTCGATGTCATCCCCAAGGCGGTGGATGAATACCTGGCCAATCTGGAAAAGCTGAAGGCGGCGCCGGAGCCGGCCAACCCGGCCTGGCATATCCACAACGGCACCAGCAACCAGCACGGCAGCCCCATCAGCTTCGCCATGCTGCAAAACCTGGCCGGCGTGGTGAATGCCGACGAGCCCGAGATTCTGTGGGGCTTCATTCGCCGCTACGCCCCGGGCGCCACGCCCGAGAGCGAGCCGATGCTGGCCACGCTGGTGGGCTGCGCCATCAGCTACTACCGGGACCGCGTGGCGCCGGAGAAGACCTATCGCATGCCCAGCGCGCTGGAACGCGCCGCGCTGGAAGACCTGCTGGCGGTGCTGCGCGACCTGCCGGATGACAGCACGGCCGAGGTGATCCAGAACCAGCTGTTTGAGATCGGCAAGCGGCACGCCTTCGCCAACCTGCGGGACTGGTTTGGCTGCCTGTATCAGGTACTGCTGGGCCAGCAGGAAGGGCC
>CANFIE010000130.1 GCA_947446625.1 Acetobacteraceae bacterium
GGAACAGCGCCAGCCGGTCATCCGGCTCGCGCTCCAGCCGGCGTAGCCCCGCCGCCAGCACTATGGGCGAAACCGAGATATTCAGCAGCCCGTCAAAGCTGCCGGGAGGCAACCCGTTGCCGGTACGGGTGCGCCTCCGGCTGAGCGCGAAGAAGGGCTGGCCGTCGAACAGGCTATTATAAACTTGGCTGAGGTGCGGCTGCCGCATCTCAGACTGCTGCAAGGCGAGGAAAAAGTCTCGGCTGGCGGCCGAGGACGTGCAGGCCGGCGCCGGATTGATACTGGCCGACAGCAGCGGGCAGCCCCGGCGGTCCAGCGCATAGGCAGCTTCGGCCTGCGGTAGTTCCGCCATCAATTCGCGCAGTGCCAGGTGCAGCGTGGCGCCCTGGGCCAAGATATCGGCGTCGGACAGTCCCTCTATCCGATAAGCGAACTGCCCGAGGGCCACGGCATAGCCCGCCAGGAACCGCGCCACGTATTCGGCGCCGGCATCGGCCGTGCTGGTTATCTCGGCACCCGCCTGGCGCCAGGTGGCCTGCCAGCCCTGCACCGCGCTGGCACCCAGAATCATCAGCGGCAATACCAGGGCGGCAACCGGCAGAGCGATGCCGCCATAAGGCTTCTCCCTTGCTCGCAGCGCGGCAATTCCACGCTGAATGAGGACCCAAGCCGGCACTGTAGTCATTATAGTACTTCCAACAATTGTGCTGACCGGAGTCGCCCATGTTCATAAATTCAACGTCGTATATTGAAGAAAATTCCCTAGGAAAATTCGGAAAAATATTGTTAAATTTTTCACATCAAATTATCATAGAAAAATTCTCGAGAAGTCTCAATAGCCGTAGGTTTCATGCATAAACACCGCGATTTTTTAAATTGGGAAGACGGCTGATAGGGGAAATCCCCTACTTCATCCTAGTCATTTCTCCAATTTTTTACATTCAACGAATGAATTAGAATCAGCGGAGCTCCATTGGTGCTTGCCCCTTTGCCCATTCCAACGAAATTGCTCAACCGTCACCAAGTCCGGCTCGGTAAATGGCAGCATCATCTGCGCGACATGTTGCCCGCACTGCGCCTTCACGCCAGTAATTTCATCACGGCTGGGGAGGTATCGCCTGCCACCAAATGCCGCCTGCTGCTGACCTGCGCCGCACTGGGTATCGCCGTTCTGGCGATGCACTTGGGCGCCCGCACCGTGGTAGCCGCAGACCGCAGCCGAACCGAAGCCGCAGCGCAGGCCCGCATGCAGCACTTGGCCAGCGCCTTGGCGCAGTTGGTGGCCCGCCAGTTTGAAAGCCTGCAAGCCACGCTGGACCAGTTGGAGAACATGGCCCGCCTGCGGGCAGAAGGTGAAGTTCCCGCCAGTTTCACCGAGCGTCTGCGCCACCTTGCCGAAGCGCGCCGGTTTGGGATTCGGCAACTCTGGTTGTCTGACGCGCAAGGCACTCTCGAATTCTTCGCCATCCCCCTGATCAGGCCAATGGTTCTGGTGGATCGGGCCTATTTTGCCGACGCGCTCCGGCAGTCTGGCGTGCTCCAGATCAGCCCTCCGGTCCTCGGGCGCTCCTCGGGAGAATTGCGCATTATGGTGGCGCGCGGCTTGCCCCGCTTTGGCATAGGGCCAGCCGGTGTGGCCTTGGCCTCGCTGGTGCCCACGGAATTGTCGCTGGCCTTCAGCGAGGTTGTCGGCTCCTCCCTGCTCACGGGCGCCTTGTTCCTGGCCGATGGTACGCTGCTGGCCGCCTCCCAGGGCGAGGCGAATGCCCTCGCCAATAGCGTTGTGGCGCCAAACCTGGAAGCAATGCAGAGCCTGCCAGCCGGGCCGGTGGCAGGGGTTATCTCCGGCGAGTTGCGCTTTATTGCGCGCGTGCCGGTGCCGGGCTTTCCGCTCTCGGTCGGGGTCTCCAGCCCGGCAGAAATCGAAATGGCGCCGCACCGCAAGTTCGCAGCAGCAATTGGCATAGCCGAAGGGGTACTGCTGCTGCTCATCTTCAGCGGTGCTGCCCTATGGTGGCAGAGGCTGGCGGCTGCCCGCGTGCGGCGGCGCCTTGATGTGGCTGAGGCCAGCAGGTTGGCCAGCGCTGCCCAGTTGGACAACATGCTGGCCGTGCTGGAAGGCGTTCCCTCGGCCATCTCGGTACAAAGGCTATCGCGCGAAGGTGGCATCAACGTTGAATATGTCAGCGCGGGTTTCGCCCAGTTGATGCTGATGACCACCGAAGCCCTGGCCGCAACCGGCGGCATGCTACGCCATTTCGAGCCACCTCTCTCACCCATCGAGTTCGGCGCGCTGTATGACAAGTTGAGCAAGAAGGCCGATGTGCGGCTGGAACATCAGATGCGGCGTGGCGACGGCTCGCTCATCTGGGTGGTCTATCGGGCGCGGCTGTTTCGTCAGGCCGAAGACAGCCTCACTGTTATCAGCCAGGCCGTCGATATAACTGGCGAAAAAGCCGCTACCGAAGCGGCGATGGCCGCAGCCAAGCTGGCGACGCTGGGCACGCTCTCGGCTAGCCTGGCGCATGAATTGAACCAACCGCTGACCGTCATTGGGCTTGCCGTCGACACGGCGAAGTTGGCCGCTGGAAGCCTGGAGGGTGAAGCTGCCTCCAAGCTCGCCCGGCCGCTCGATTCCATCAAGCGAATGACCCAGCGGGCCAGACAGATCATCACCCATTTGCGGCTATTTGCCCGCAACGAGCCAGGCGAGATGGCAGCGGTAGACTTGGCCGCGGTGCTGGACGGTGCCCGCCTGCTGGTTGGGCCAGCCTTGGCCGAAACCAATGTGCGCTTGCTGGTTGAGGTGGCCAACGACCTGCCCGCTGTATGGGGCAACCAGATTCTGTTGGAGCAGGTGCTGGTGAACCTGTTGGTCAACGCCCGAGACGCCATGCGCGAAACACCGCTGGCAATGCGGGAGATACGGCTGACCAGCGCTCTGGCCGCCGATGCCGTGCTGCTGCACGTGGCCGACTGCGGCCATGGCTTCGGCACGGCAACCGTCGCCGGCCTGTTCACGCCCTTCTTCACCACCAAGGCGCCCGGTGAGGGCCTTGGGCTGGGCTTGTCCATCTGCCATGGCATCATGCAGGCAGCGGGCGGCGCGCTGGATGCCGTCGAAAATCCCACCGGCGGTGCCATCTTCACCATGCGCTTGCGGCTGGCGCCGATGGCAGACAACTCCAGCACGCGCCTATAGCAGCACCTGCGCGCAGCCCGGCTGGTGGCTTCTAGCTGCGTAGTCTGCCGCCACCGATGCCAGCGGCTGCCTGCTTCACTACTGGGCTTCGCTGCTGGGGGCGGGTGGCCGAGCACGGCGTCACCTGCTCCATGAGCAGGTCCGGCAACGTCTGGGACAACGCGGCGATGGAGAGCTTCTTTTCATCGCTGAAAACCGAACGCGTTGCCCGCAAGGTCTATCGCACCCGCGACCAGGCCAGGGCCGACGTGTTTGATTATATCGAGCGCTTCTACAATCCGAGGCGACGACACTCCACCATCGGCTATCTCAGCCCAATGGAGTTCGAGCAGTTGGCCAAAACAGGCTAAACTGAACGTCCACCAAACCGGCAGCAGGCCAGGAAAATGGCTTCATCGCTGCACCTTAAAATCGCTAGGTCTGTATTATCGAAAGTATCTGCTGATTGGTTTGGGGCCGTGGGCCGGCAGGTCAGGCGGCGCGCGGCACCACCTCGGCGCGAATGCGGGCGCCATCTTCCCGCTCGGCAAGTTCCAGCTCCCAGCCCTTCTGTAGGTTCAGCCAGAAACCGGGGCTGGTGCCGAAGTGGCGGGCGAGGCGCAGCGCGGTCTCGGCGGTGATGGCACGGCGGCCGGCGAGGATGGCGGTGATGCGATTGGCCGGCACGCGCAGCGCCAGGGCGAGCGCGTGAGCAGTGAGGTGGAGCGGGTCGAGGAACTCATGCCGTAGCACGGCGCCGGGGTGGACTGGCGCGAGACGCTCGCCGCTGTCCAACTCGGTAAGGTCGACGTTGCCAGCGTCGAGGTCGTCGCGGGTGATGGGCTGTCGGGTCGCCATGGCTTGCCTCCTCAGTGGTAGTCCACGATCTCGACCTCATGGGCGCCGTCATCCCGCCAGGAGAAGACGATGCGCCACTGGCCGTTGACCCGGATGGAATGCTGGCCGGCGCGGTCGCCTCTGAGGGCCTCCAGCCGGTTGCCTGGGGGCACGCGAAGGTCGTCGAGGCGCTCGGCCGCGTCGATCATGGCCAGCTTGCGACGCGCCGCTTCGGCGAGGTCGCGGGCCATGCCGCGCGGAAGGGCGCCTCGAAAGACCAGGGCGGTCGCCTTGTCGCCGAAGCTCCGGATCATGGCTTTATGTATGGCGTAATACGGGGGAGATCAAGCTCTGGCGTCCTGGTTGGTGGTTGTCGTTGCAGCCCTCGCGCGCGTGGGTGCTGGCCACCGAGTGGCAACCAGGGGGGAGGGAGACGCCGCGCATCGCTTCGGCGCTTGTCGGGGGTCAAAAAGCGCGAGCGGCCGATGCGCGGCCGTATCTCCCTTAGGAGATACGGAACATTCTCTCTATCCCCTTCGATCTCGCTCACCCTATGTCTCTGTCACTGAGCTGTCGCGCCGTCCGACAGGGCTGTCACAGAGCGAGTGTCGATAAGAAAACTAAATTATTTCAGTGGTTTGCGCGGCGCCGCTCGAGCGGCTTCGGTCCGCTTCTTTCCCTCAGGCTTCTTCTCGAAGGCGTACTCGACAGACTTGGTCATGAGCGGATGATAGAGCCGGCCGTCTGCGCCGTGCATCGCTCCGCGCCACCGGGCATCGTCACCACAATGGCCTGCAAGCGGGCTTTGGCAGCGCGCAACCGGTGCCGCCATGTGCCAGCCCCGCCGTCCTCTCTTGCCCCCGTGCCTTGGTCGCCATCGCCGCCCTCCTCCGGCGGAAACACCACCGCCACGAAGCGCCGTGGCCAGAACTGCGCCATGCGCGCCAAATGCGGCACCGCCGGGGCCTGGCCAGCCAGCCAGCGCTCGGCCGTGGGCACCGAGACATTGAAGGCGCGGGCCACGCGCTTGGCGCGGCAGTCGGGGAAAACCTCGCGCAGCAGCACCGCCACCCGGGCGCCAAGCCGCTGCACCGCATCGCCCGCGGATATCTCTCGCATGGCATCCTCCGTCCTCAGGGCATCGGAGAGGCTGGGTGCGCTTGCCCGCTGGCGCGGGACGCGCAGCCTGGCGGGGCAAGCACCCCGTCTCGTGATGCCGAGGCGTTTTGATTGGAACCGAAACCTTGCCAACAACGCCGCGCCCGCCCGTTCAGGGCAAGTGCGGCAGAACCATCAAGCCGAGATGGTTCCTATCCGTGTCGGTCCTGTACGGCCGCGGGCCTGCATCGCCACGCGGGGCGCGGGCAAGGCGGCGGTATCCGGCAGGGCAGGGGTCCTGGGCATGGCGCCAGCATGCCTGCGCGGAGCCTGGCCGCGCAAGCCGAATGGCCGCGCCATGCACCCTCATTTTCTGCGGGCCGGCGTGGTCAGGCCGCCTGGATCTCGGCCTCACGCTGTTCACAGCCATCCAGCTCAATCAGCGCGTCCAGCAGGTCCAGCGCGGGGCCCCACACCGCATCGGGGTTGCAGCGCAACTCGCTGCCCAGCGCCTGGCAGGCAAGCAGCGCCGCCAGGCTGGGGTCTTCCTCCAGCGCGGCGGCGGCCAGCGCCATCGCCGCCTCGGCATGCAGCGCCAGGCCCACCGGATGCAGCAGGTGCCGCGCCGCCGCCCGATAGGCCGCCGCCACCTGCCGGCGGGTGCGTGCCGCCCCGATGCGGTTGCGCAGCGGCGCCGTCAGCCGGTGCTGCATGCCCCGCAGCACCACATCCTCAATGGCCCGGCGCAGCACGGCCTCGCGCTGGCGGTCGGCGGCCTCGTCGGCGCTGTTGAGCAGGCGCGGCAGCAAGGGCAGCAGCTCCTGCCGAGGGCGGTCATCCGCATTGTCGTTCAGGCAGCGCACCAGCGCGCCGAGGACGACGGAGACGCCCTCGGGCACGTCGGAGCGGCAGGCATGGCCGGCCAGCAGCGAAACCGCCCCCATGGCGCAGCATGCGTCGCCCTCATCATAGCGGCTCAGCACCAGGTCGCGCAGATAGGCGGCGCGGAAGCTGGGGTCGAGGAGTTGCTGGTCGAGCGGCATCGGGGCCTCCATGGTCGTCAGTGTCGTCGGCAGCATCATGGATGCACCGCGCCGTAGGCGAGCGCGGCGCGCCCTCATTTTTCGATGGGGCAGCGCCGCTGCCAGGGCGTGCGGCTTTGGCCAGAATGCGGCTGCCTCTGGCACTTACCAGAATGGCGATAAAAAAGACATGTCAAATAATTTGACAAATAGACATGCCAAAACTACCTTACCCACCATGATCGAAGCCGCCCCCGACCTCAGCCTCGCCGAACTGGCCGCCGCCTCGCGGGTGGATGCCCGCACCATCCGCTCCTGGGTGGCGCAGGGGCTGCTGCCGGGGCCAACCTCGCGCGGGCCGCTGGCCCGCTACCCGGCGGGCGCGCTGGAACGGCTGCTGGCCATACTGGGCATGCGCGAGGAACTCGGCATGGCGCTGGCCGCCATTCGGCAGGAATTGCTGGTGGCAACGCCGGAGCAACTGCGCAGCCATGCCGCCAAGGGTGCCGAGCATGCCGCCCGCCGCCCCGCCACGGCACCACCGCCGCCACCGCGCGGCTCGGCGCTGGACTATCTGCAGGCCCTGCGGGCGCCGGCACCGCCACCGCCACGCATGGCCGCCCCGGAACCTTTGGCCTCGAAGCCATTCGCCAGCGCCATGCCCGAGCCAGCCAATGGCTTCGAGGCGCTGGAGCAATACCTCGGCGCCCGGGGCAGCCGGCCACAGCGCAAGGCGCGGGCCGAGGAATGGCTCCGCATACCCATCACCCCCGACGTCGAATTGGCTGTCCGCGGACGCCTCGACGCTGAACAGCGCGCACGCCTGGAACGCTGCGCCGACCTTGTCCGCGATATCCTGTTGGGGAAAGACCGATGACCGCTACCAAGCTCACTCTTGTTGCTGGCCTGGACCGCACTCTCGCCTGGCGCGAGGGCAAGTCCGTTCGCTATCTGGTCGCTGACCTCACCGCCGAGGGCCCGCCCGCCGCCTTGCCGGATGCGCCGGCGTTGAACCTGGCGCTGGCCATCGATGTCTCCGGCTCGATGCGGGGCGAGAAGCTGGCGGCGGCCCAGCGCACCGCCATTGCCGTCGCCGAGGCGCTGGGGCCGCAGGACCGGCTGAGCGTGGTGTCCTTCGGCTCGGCGGTGGAGGTGCTGCTGGCGGCGCGTGGCATGGATGCGGCGGGGCGCGAGGTCGCGGTTGCCTCCATCCGCCGGCTGCATATCGACGGCATGACCAATCTTTCGGGCGGCTGGTTGCAGGCGGCGGAACAGGTGGCGCTGGCGCAACTGGCCGACCAGGCCGGGACGCACCGGATTCTGCTGCTGTCGGACGGGCAGGCGAATGAGGGCATTACCGACCGCGCCGAACTGGCCCGCCATGCCGGCGAGTTGCTGGCACGCGGCCTGATCACCAGCTGTGTGGGCATTGGTGACGGCTATGACGAGGATCTGCTCAGCGGCATGGCCGAGGCTGGTGGTGGCCGCCTGCATGATGCCGCCGAGGCCAGTGAGATTGATGAGGTGGTGCTGGGCGAGTTGCGCGAGGGCCGCGCCACGCTGGTGGAGCGCGCCACGTTGCGGCTGACGGTGCCGGCTACGCTGCGGGCCGAGGTGGTGGGCGCCTGGTCTCACACCGCCCTGCCGGGCGCGATTGAGGTGATGGTGGGCAGCCTGCTGCCCGACCGCGCCAAGCGCGTGGTGTTCCGGCTGCATTGTCCCGAGGGCGAGGCGGGCAGCGCCTTCCTGCTGGGCCTGGCCGCCAATGGCGCCTTGCCGGATGCCAACGGGCTGGCCGAGGCAGAGCCGATGGAGGTGCAACTGCGCCTGGCCAGCGGCAGCGAGAACAACGCCCAACCGCGCGACCTGGACCGCAGCCTGGCCGTGCTGCGCGCCTGGCAAACCGATGTGCTGCGCCGCATGGTGGCGATGAACCGCGATGGGGATCACCGCTCGGCCACGCAGTTCCTGCAGCGCCAACTGGGCTACATGGAACCCTACGGCCGTGGCCTGCCGGGGGCCGAGCCGATTTTGGCCGAGTTGGTGATGGTGCTGCGCCACGCCGACGAGACCTGGAGCGAGCGCACCCGCAAGGGCGTGTTTGCCATGTCCACGCAACTCTCCCGTGGCGAGGACGACCTGCGCGCCGCCGCACCGCAGGCGATGCGCGAGCACTTCGAGCCGCGCGGACGGCGGTGACCCAGCCACCGCGCTGGTCCATGTTTCGGCGGAAGGTCGGCCGGGCTTTGCCCGCGATGGATAGCTGAGCGGTATCGACGCGGCCGCCGCGCACGCCGGACTCTTGCCGGCAATGCTGCCACCTGCATCCGGCCCCCGTGCAGCCTACGCGAAGAGCAGGCTGCCATGGCTGGCCAGGCTGGCAGGGTTCAGCCCAGCCAGGCCCACCAGTTCCACCACCTCGACGCCCTGCGCCAGCACATGCAGGTCTCTGCCTGCCACCTGGAAGCTGAGGTCGGCGGCGACGAGGCCGTTGAAGCGGATGTGGTCGCCGCCATCGAGGTTGAAGTTGAAGATGTGCTCGATGCCAGCACCATCGGGCGGTGCGATGTAGAGGCTGTTGTCCTGGCCGCCATAGATGGTGACGTCGCCGCCCAAATGGGCATCCACGGTGTTGGCCCAGCCATTCAGCCAGATTTCGTCATGGCCGCCGCCACTCACCACCGTATCCTGCCCAGCCCCGGCGTGGATGCTGTTGCTGCCGGTGCCGGCGGTGATGAGGTTGCCGTAACCCAGCGCATTCACGCTGTTGTTGCCATTGCCCAGGTGGATGGTGGTGCCGCCCTGCGAGCCTTCGATGCTGTCATTGCCGTCACCTACCACAACCGTGTTCTGGTTGCCGGAGAGGATGATGTGCACATCGCCGCCGGCTGCGGTTTCACTGGTGGTAACACGGGCAGTGCCGCTGCCAGCGGAGATGGTGCTGACATGGCCGGCGGCTGTTTCGCCGATGGTGATGGCGTTGCGATAGCCGCCGAGGCTGATGGACTGGGTGCCGTTGCCGAGATGCACGGTGGCGTTGCCGGCACCGCCGGCCAGCGTGTTGTCGCCGTCGGCGGCGGTGATGCTGTTGCTGTAGCCGTGCACGGTGACGCTGTTGTTGCCGTCACCGGCATTGATGCTGGCGTTGCCGACACCGCCATCGATGCTGTCATCGCCGGCGCCGGCGTTGATCACTTCATTGTAGCCGCTGGCGGAAAGGCTGTCGTTGCCCGCACCGCCGGTGAGAACCTGGCCGCTGGCATCGACGTGCTGAGAGA
>CANFIE010000131.1 GCA_947446625.1 Acetobacteraceae bacterium
GGCGTGGCGCTGTCCTCCTCGTTCTTCATCGTGCAGCAGACCGAACAGGTGCTGGTGACGCAGTTCGGCGAGCCGATCCGCATCATCCGTGAGCCGGGTTTGGCCTGGAAAGTGCCGCTGGTGCAGAACGTCATCTCGCTGGACCGCCGCCTGCTGGACTTTGAAGGCCCGCGCGAGGAGGTGATTCTGGGTGACCAGCGCCGCCTGGTGGTGGACAGCTTCGCCCGGTTCCGCATTGTGGACCCGCTGCTGTACTTCCAGACCACGGGTGCGGCGGAAGCCGGCATTCGCGGCCGGCTGAACAGCCTGGTCACCTCCGCCGTGCGGCGTGTGCTGGGCAATGAGCCGCTGCCGGCCGTGCTGAGCAATGACCGCGCCCGGATCATGGGTGAGATTCGCCGGCAGGTGAATGACGAGGCCAAGCGCTTCGGCATTGAAGTGGCGGATGTGCGCATTCGCCGCGCCGACCTGCCGGAGCAGAACACCCAGGCCATTCTCTCTCGTATGCAGAGCGAGCGTGAGCGCGTGGCCCGGCAGGAGCGCGCCGAGGGTGCGCAGGAAAGCGCCGGCATTCGTGCCAATGCGGAACGCGAGCGCACGGTGATCCTCGCCGAGGCGCAGCGCGATGCCGATATTCTGCGTGGCCAGGGCGAGCGCGAGGCGATTGGCATTTTCGCCGAGGCCTATGGCAAGGACCCCGAGTTCTTCCAGATCTGGCGCACCCTGCAAGCCTGGCGGGAAGCCTTTGCCGATGGCGAGACGCGCTTTGTGCTGACGCCGGACAGCGACTTCTTCCGCTACTTCCGGGGCATGCCCAGCGTGACCCCCACCCCGGCGCCGGCGCCGGCGCCGGCCCCGGCCGCCCGGTAACCTGTGCGTGAACGGCCGGCGGGCCATTGGCCGCCGGCCGGCATGCGGCCTACGATGTTTCGATTACCTCGGCGCGCCGGCTTGCTGGCTGCGCCCCAACCGAGGGTTTGCCCGATGCGCCTGTTCCGCCCTCTGCTTGCCGCGCTGGTGATGGGGCTGCCGCTTGCCGGCGCCTTTGCCCAAGCGCCCGCCACGCCGCCCGCGACGCCGCCCGGCGTTTCCGCGCCGCCCGTTGGCGTTCCGGCGCCCAACCTGCCCACCCTGGCCCCGCTGGTGCGGCATTTGCTGCCTTCGGTGGTGAACATCTCCACCAGCCAGAACGCGCCGGCGCGGGGCAATACCCAGCAGCAGCAGCGCCCGGATGCGCCGGACATGCCGCAACTGCCGCCGGGCAGCCCGTTTGAGGAATTCTTCCGCGACTTCTTCAACCGCAACCGCCCGCCGGGTGGCCCGGGTGAGGCACAGCCGCGTGGTCCCGGCGCGCCAGGCCAGCAGGGGCCGGGGCAGCAGCCGCCGCGCCGTGGTGGGCAGTCCCTCGGCTCGGGCTTCATCGTGGATGCCAGCGGCATCGTCGTTACCAACAACCACGTGATCGACGGCGCCGACGAGATCAACGTGATTTTGCAGGACAACACCACCATCCGCGCCCGGCTGCTGGGCACCGACCCGCGCACCGACATTGCGGTGCTGAAGATTGAGACCGACAAGCCGTTGCAGGCAGTGCCGTTCGGCGACAGCGACGTGCTGAATGTGGGCGACTGGGTGGTGGCCATCGGCAACCCGTTTGGCCTGGGTGGCTCGGTGACGGCCGGTATCGTCTCGGCCCGCGGGCGCAATATCGGCCAGGGCAACTACGACGATTTCATCCAGACCGATGCCGCCATCAACCGGGGCAACTCGGGTGGGCCGCTGTTCAACCTGGCGGGCCAGGTGGTCGGCATCAACACCGCCATCTATTCGCCCAGCGGCGGGTCCATTGGCATTGGCTTCTCCATTCCGTCCAACCTGGCGCGCAACATCGTCAACCAGTTGAAGGATGGCGGCCGGGTTTCCCGTGGCTGGCTGGGCGTGAACATCCAGCAGGTGACGGATGAAATCGCCGAGAGCCTGAACCTGCCCGGCGGCACGCGCGGCGCGCTGATTGCCCGCGCGCAGGAGGATGGCCCGGCGGCCAAGGGCGGCATTCGCAATGGCGATGTGGTGCTGCGCTTCAACAACCAGGATGTGCGCGAAATGCGCAACCTGCCGCGCATTGTGGCCGACACCCGCGTTGGCAGCACCGTGCCCGTGGTGGTGTGGCGCGCCGGCAAGGAGGAAACCTTGCAGGTAACGGTGGGCGAACTGCCGGCCGAGGCCCAGGCCGCCAGCGCCACCCCGCGTGGTGGCCAGCCCAACCAGCAGCAGTCCCGGAACGTGGATGTTCCGGGCATGGGGCTGAAGGTGGCGGCACTGACCAATGAACTGCGTGAGCGCTTCAGCCTGCGGGCGGAACAGCGCGGCGTGGTGGTGGTGGAAGTGGCACCCGACAGCCCGGCCGCCGAGCGCAACCTGCGCCCCGGCGACCTGGTGGTGGAAGTGCAGCAGCAGCGCGTGACCACGCCGCAGGAACTGCTGGCCCGGGTGGACCAGCTGCGCCGGCAGAATCGGGGCACCGCGCTGTTCCTGATCGAGAATGCCCAGGGGCAGCAATTCGTGCCGCTGCGGCTGCGCGCCAACTGATGCGGCTGTTCTACCACCCCGGTTCGCCCTACGCCCGCATCTGCCGCATGGCGGTGCGGGAGGCCGGGCTGGCCGGCAAGGTGGCGGAGGTGGAAACCACGCTGCGCGACCCCGCCGCGGTGATGCTGCCGCATAACCCGGTGGGCCGGGTGCCGGCGCTGGTGCTGGATGACGGCACCACGCTGACCGAAACCAGCCTGGTGCTGGCCTGGCTGGATAGTTGCGACGCCGAGCGGCCCATGCTGCCGCTGGACCCCAAGGGCCTGGCTGCCTATGGCCGGGTGCTGGGGCTGCTGGACGGCATTGCGGTGTGGAACCGCGAGTTGCGTCGGCCCGAGCATGAACGCAGCCCCGGTGTGATTGCGCTGGAGATTGGCCGCGCCGCCCGGGTGCTGGATGCGCTGGAGGCCGATGTGGCCGCCGGCGGTTATGAGCGGCTTGATGCCGGCTGGTTGGCCCTGGCCGCCACGCTGGGCTACGGCGAGCGGCGGCACACAGTTTGGGACTGGCGGGCGGCGCATCCGCGCTTGCAAGCCTGGTTTGAACGGGCCGCCGCCCGCGATGCCTTCCGCGATACCGTGCCGCCCCCCAGCGGCCTTTGAAACTTCCGGCCGTTGAAAAGGGTTCACCCCATGCGCGCGCTTCTGCTGGCCTTGCTGCTGCTGGGCGCCGGGCGGGCGCAGGCGGCGGATATTCATGTGATGATCTCGGGCGGCTTTACCGCCGCGTACGAGGCGCTGCGACCGGGGTTTGAGCGCAGCAGCGGCCACAAGCTGGTGACGGTACGCGGCGCTTCCATGGGCACGGCGCCCACCGCGCTGCCCATGCGGCTGCGCCAGGGCGAGCCGGCGGATGTGCTGATCATGGTGGGTGACGCGCTGGCCGCCTTGCAGACCGAAGGCCGTGTGGTGGCGAATAGCCGGGTGGACCTGGCGAATTCCGCCATTGGCATGGCGGTGCGGGCCGGGGCGGCGCGGCCGGATATCGGCAGCGTGGACAGCCTGCGGCAAACCCTGCTGGCGGCGCGCAGCGTGGGCTATTCGGTGAGTGCCAGCGGGCAATACATCTCGGGCCAGTTGTTCCAGCGGCTGGGCATTGCCGAGCAGATGCAGGGCCGCGGCAAGCTGGTGCTGGGCGAGCCGGTGGCGGCGCAGGTGGCGCGCGGCGAGATTGAACTGGGCTTCCAGCAGATGAGCGAGTTGCTGCCAGTGCCGGGCATTACCATTGTCGGCCCGCTGCCGGCGGCGATGCAGCACTACACGGTGTTCTCGGGCGGTGTGGCCTCGGCGGCCCGGCAGCCGGAAGCCGCCGCCGCCCTGCTGCGCTATTTGGCCGGGCCGGCGGCGCGGGAAGCGATAACCGCAAGCGGCTTGCAGCCCTGGGGTTCGGGGAATTGAATGGGGGAGCGACCCCCATCGCCGGTTTTTACGGGTTGCTGCGCCAGTAGGGCGCAACCTCGCCGGTGACCTTGATGGTCATCGGCGCGCCGGTACGGTCCACCTTGTTGCCGATGGTCAGCCGCACCCAGCTTTCGCTGACGCAGTATTCGGCGACGTTGGTCTTTTCCTCGCCCTTGAACTTGATGCCAACCCCGCGTTCCAGCGCCGCTTCATTATAGAAGGGGCTCTTGGGGTGGTTGGAGAGGCGGTCGGGCGGGGTGTCGGTCTGGCTCATGCGCCGGGTGTAGCGCGGGTGGCGGGCAGCGGCAATTCAGCCGCTGGTGATTTCCGCCGCCGTGTAGCCTTGGGCGAACAGCAGCGCCCGCAGACCACAGAAATCCACCTTGGCGCGGGCGGCGCTGGCCACCACCGGCTTGGCGTGGAAGGCCACGCCCAGCCCGGCGGCCTGGATCATCGCCAGGTCGTTGGCGCCGTCTCCCACTGTTATCGTCGCTTCCAGCGGCAGGCCCATCTCGCCGGCAATGCGCTTCAGCGTGGCCAGCTTGGCGTCGCGGTCCAGAATGGGGTCGGCCACCGTGCCGGCCAGGGTCTCGCCGGCCAACTCCAGGGTGTTGGAGTAATGCTCATGGAAGCCGACCAGCGCCGCCACCTTGCCGGTGAAAAACGTGAAGCCGCCGGAAACCAGCACACAGCGGGCACCATGGGTGCGCATGGTGCCCAGCAGGTCGCGGGCGCCGGGCATCAATTCCGTGGCTTGCCAGGTGGCTTCCAGCGCGGAGGTGGAGAGGCCCTTCAACATGCCCACGCGTTCGCGCAGGGCGGATTTGAAATCCAGCTCGCCATTCATCGCCCGCTTGGTGATGGCGGCGATTTTGTCCTTGAGGCCGGCGAAGGCAGCCAACTCGTCCAGCGTCTCTGACGTGACGATGGTGCTGTCCATGTCGGCCAATAGCAGTTGCTTGCGGCGGCCCTCGGCGGGGGTGGCAATGGCATCCACCGCGGCATCGCCCAGCGCCTGGCGCGCGGCGGCCAGGGCCTGTTCCGGCGCCAGCCCGGCGAAGGGCAGGTCCACCGCTTCCTCGGGCGCCAGCCAGGCGGGGGCGCCGAGATCGGCGTGCAGCGCGGCCAGGGCGGCGCGCACCGGGTTCAGCTGGGCGGTGCCGAGGCCACCGGGCGGTGCTATCAGGGTGAGGATGTGCGACATGGGCGGGGCCTCTACGCGATGAGCGAGCCGACGGGAAGGCCCGAGGCATGGCCAGCGGCGCTGCTGGTGGCGGGGCCGACCGCCAGTGGCAAATCGGCCCTGGCCCTGGCCTTGGCAAGCCGGCTGGGCGGCTGCGTGGTGAATGCCGATTCCATGCAGGTTTATGCAGGGCTGCGGGTGCTGACGGCGCGGCCGACCGCAGCCGAGGAAGCCGCCGTGCCCCATGCGCTGTACGGCGTGCGCCCGCCCGGCGAGGCCGCCAGCGTGGCCTGGTGGCGTGAGGCGGCGCTGGCAGAGATGGCGCGGGTGCGGGCGGCCGGGCTGCTGCCGATTTTATGCGGCGGCACCGGGCTGTATTTCCACGCGCTGACCCGGGGGCTTTCCGCCATGCCGGAAGTGCCGCCGGAAGCGCGGCAAGAAGCCCGGGCGCTGCTGGCAGCCGAAGGCCCGGCGGCGCTGCATGCCCGGCTGGACCCCGAGACCGCCGCCGGCCTGCGCCCCAGCGACAGCCAGCGCCTGGCCCGCGCCTGGGAGGTATGGCTGGCCACCGGGCGCGGCCTGGCGCAATGGCAGCGCGAGGCCCCCGGCACCGGCCCGGCGCCCTGGCGGTTTCGGGCGCTGCTGCTGGAGCCGGCGCGGGACGCGTTGCGCGCCAGCATCGGGGCGCGCTTTGCCGGCATGCTGGCCGGCGGTGCGCTGGAGGAGGTGCGGGCGCTGGCGGCGCAGGGGCTGGACCCCGCCTTGCCGGCCATGCGGGCGCATGGCGTGCCGGAATTGCTGGCGTTTTTGCGCGGCGAGATGAGTTTGCCGGCGGCGGAGCGGCAGGCCGTGCTGCATACCGGGCAGTACACCAAGCGCCAGGCCACCTGGTTCCGCCACCATGCGTTGGCTGATGCGCCGGATACGCATAGCATCCATGCGCGGTTTAGCGGTTTCGAGCAACTTTCAGAAAGTGATCGGGCTGAAATCTTCGCGTTTGTTGACGGTTGGCGTTGACGCGGTGCGGCAACCTCTATAACGGTGCGCGCCTTGTTGATCCCTGGAAAGCCAGAAACCCATGTCTGCCGCCACTCTGAACGCCGCCACCAGCACCGCCGATATCATGACGGGTGCCGAGATTGTATTGCGCGCGCTGAAGGAACAGGGCGTGGATACCATCTTCGGCTATCCCGGTGGCGCGGTATTGCCGCTGTATGATGCGCTGTTCCAGCAGAACGCCATTCGCCACATCCTGGTGCGGCACGAACAGGCCGCGGTGCATGCCGCCGAGGGCTATGCCCGCAGCACCGGCAAGGTGGGCTGCATTCTCGTCACCAGCGGCCCCGGCGCCACCAATGCCGTGACCGGCCTGCTGGACGCGCTGATGGACAGCATTCCGCTGGTCTGCATCACCGGCCAGGTGCCGACGCACCTTATTGGCAATGACGCCTTCCAGGAGGCTGACACCACCGGCATCACTCGCCCCGCCACCAAGCACAACTACCTGGTGAAGGACGTGAAGAAGCTGGCCAGCGTGGTGCATGAGGCCTTCTACGTGGCGCGCAATGGCCGCCCGGGGCCGGTGCTGATCGACCTGCCGAAGGATGTGATGCTGGGCAGCGGGCCGTACAGCGAGGCGCCGACCGCGCCGCACCGCAGCTACCGGCCGCAGCGCGAGCCGAATGCCGAGAGCATCCAGCAGGCGATTCGGCTGCTGAAGGGGGCGAAGCGCCCGATTGTGTATGCCGGCGGTGGCATTGTGAATGCCGGCCCGGAAGCCAGCCGGCTGCTGACCGAGTTCGTCCGCCTCACGGGCTTTCCCTGCACCAATACGCTGATGGGCCTGGGCACCTACCCGGCCAGCGACAAGCAGTTCCTCGGCATGCTGGGCATGCACGGCACCTACGAAGCCAATCTGGCGATGCATGGCTGCGACGTGATGCTGAATATCGGCGCGCGGTTCGACGACCGGGTGACCGGCCGGCTGAACGCCTTCAGCCCGGGCAGCAAGAAGATCCATTGTGATATCGACCAGTCCAGCATCAACAAGAATGTGCCGGTGGATGTGGCCATCATCGGTGATGCAGGGTTGACGCTGAAGGCGCTGCTGGAAGCCTGGCAGGCCGACAGTCAGCCGCAGCACACCGGCGCGCTGGCCGAGTGGTGGAGCAAGATCACCGAATGGCGCGCCAATGACTGCCTGCGCTACCGCCAGGAAGGCAGCATCATCAAGCCGCAGCACGCCATTCGCCGGCTGTATGAAATCACCCAGGAACTGGGGCGCGAGACCTTCATCACCACGGAAGTGGGCCAGCACCAGATGTGGGCGGCGCAGTATTTCGGCTTCGACAAGCCGAACCATTGGATGACCAGCGGCGGCCTGGGCACCATGGGCTACGGCCTGCCCGCCGCCATGGGCGTGCAGATTGCCCACCCGGATGCGCTGGTTATCGACATTGCCGGTGAAGCCAGCACGCTGATGAACATCCAGGAGATGTCCACGCTGGCGCAGTACCGGCTGCCGGTTAAGGTGTTCATCCTGAACAATGAATACATGGGCATGGTGCGCCAGTGGCAGGAACTGCTGCATGGCGGCCGCTACTCGGAAAGCTACAGCTCCGCCCTGCCGGACTTTGTGAAGCTGGCCGAAAGCTTCCACGCCAAGGGCATTCGGGTGACCCGGGCCGAGGATCTGGACGCCGGCATCCGCGAGATGCTGGCCTATCCGGGCACCGTCATTGCCGATATCGCCGTGGCCAAGGACGAGAATTGCTTCCCGATGATCCCCTCTGGTGCGGCGCACAATGAGATGATCCTGGGCGAGGACCAGGAGGGCGGGGTGAAGGGCGTGACCGACGAAGGCAAGGTACTGGTCTAGCCATTCCGCGCTTTCCGTGCCATTGGCGCCGCCTTCGGGCGGTGCCTCCTGCCCTCATGCCTTGTGAACCACACCATGCCCGACCAAGCTGACAACAAATTCCGTACCGCCACCATCGCCGTACTGGTGGACAATGAGCCCGGCATTCTGGCCCGCGTGGTGGGGCTGTTTTCCGGCCGCGGCTACAATATCGAAAGCCTGACCGTGGCGGCGGTGGATGAGGAGCGCGCGATCTCGCGCATCACCATCGTGACCGGCGGCACCGACATGGTGATCGAGCAGATCAAGGCGCAGCTGGACCGCCTGGTGCCGGTGCGCAAGGTGTGCGACCTGAGCCTGGAAGGCCCGCATCTGGCGCGGGAACTCATGCTCATCAAGGTGGTCTGCACTGGCGAGCAGCGCATGGAAGCGCTGCGCCTGGCCGACGCGTTTCGCGCCCGGGTGGTGGATGCGACGACGGCGAGCTTCGTGTTTGAGATGACGGGCAATGGCGACAAGCTGGAAGCCTTCACCGCGCTGATGCGCCCGCTGGGCCTGGCGGAGGTGGTGCGGACCGGCGTGATCGGCATTACCCGCGGGACCTACTCTCTCAAAGCCTGAACAACCCAAAGCTGAACAAGAAGGAGACGCGACATGCGCGTTTATTATGACCGCGATGCGGATGTGAACCTGATCAAGGCCAAGAAGGTCGCGATCATCGGCTTCGGCAGCCAGGGCCACGCCCATGCCATGAACCTGCGCGACAGCGGTTGCGTGGATGTGGCCATTGGCGTGCGCGCCGGCAGCAGCTGGAACAAGGCCGAGGCCGCCGGCTTCAAGGTGATGACCCCCGCCGACGCGGCCAAGTGGGCCGATGTGGTGATGATGCTGACGCCGGACGAACTGCAGGGCGACATCTACCGCGAGAGCCTGCACGGCAACATGAAGCAGGGCGCCGCCCTGGCCTTCGCGCACGGCCTGAACGTGCACTTCAACCTGCTGGACCCGCGCCCGGACCTGGACGTGTTCATGATTGCGCCGAAGGGCCCTGGCCACACGGTGCGTTCGGAATACCAGAAGGGCGGCGGCGTGCCCTGCCTGGTGGCGCTGGCGCAGAACCCCTCGGGCAATGGGCTTGAGATTGCGCTCTCCTACGCTTCCGCCATTGGCGGCGGGCGCTCGGGCGTTATCGAGACCAGCTTCAAGGAAGAATGCGAGACCGACCTGTTCGGCGAGCAGGTTGTGCTCTGCGGCGGCCTGGTGGAGCTGATCAAGGCTGGCTACGAGACGCTGGTGGAAGCCGGCTACGCGCCGGAAATGGCCTATTTCGAATGCCTGCACGAAGTGAAGCTGATCGTGGAC
>CANFIE010000132.1 GCA_947446625.1 Acetobacteraceae bacterium
CGCACCCTTGCCGGCCCTGCCACCCGCCCCGCCGCCGCCGCCACGCATTGAGCCACTGGCGACCATGGAAAAGCGGCTGATCCAGGCAGCCCTGGCCGAGACCAACCAGGACGTCACGCGCGCCGCCGCTCTGCTGGAGATCAACCCCAGCACCGTCTATCGCAAGCTTCAGGCCTGGAAGGCAGCCGGCGAGTTGCTGTAGGCTGTTCCCCAGATGGCGCCGATCAACGGTGCCCGAGGAGGAACACCATGGAATTGAATCGTCGCGCCCTGCTGGGTGGCGCTGCTGGCGCCGCGCTTGGCGGCCTGCCCTTCCGCAGCGCCCGTGCCCAGGCCGCCAACACCATCAAAATCGCCCTGCTCTGCGATTTCTCCGGCACCTACCGTGACGTTACCGGGCCGACCGAACTGGCCTGTGTCCGCCAGGCCGCCGCCGAGATGAGCAACCGCGGCTTCAACATTGAAGTGCTGTACGGCGACAACCAGAACAAGCCCGATGTCGGCTCCAACCTGACCCGCCAGTGGATCGACCAGGGCGTGGACGTGATCGTGGATGGCGGCGCCTCCTCGGTGGCGCTGGCGGTGAACGAGCTGACGCGTGAGAAGAACAAGGTCTTCCTGAACTCCTCCTCCGCCACCTCGGACCTCACCGGCTCCAAGTGCAGCCCCAACACGGTGCACTGGACCTACGACACCTACATGTGCGCCAAGTCCACCGGCGGCGCCCTGGTGCGCGCGGGCGGCGACAGCTGGTACTTCGTCACCGCCGACTACGCCTTCGGCCATGCGCTGGAGCGTGACACCGCCAACTTCGTGAAGCAGGCCGGCGGCACGGTGGTGGGCAATGTGCGCCACCCCTTCCCGAACAGCGACTTCTCCGGCTTCCTGGTGCAGGCCCAGGCCTCGCGCGCCAAGGTCATCGGCTTCGCCAATGCCGGCAGCGACACCATCAACTGCATCAAGCAGGCGGCCGAATTCGGCATCACCCGCCGCGGCACCAAGCTGGCCGCGCTGCTGATGTTCATCAACGACGTGCATGCGCTGGGCCTGCAGGTGGCGCAGGGCCTGGTCTGCACCGAGACCTTCTACTGGGACCTGAACGACCGCACCCGCAGCTTCACCAACCGGGTGAAGGCCGCCACCAACAACGCGCCGCTGTGCATGAACCACGCCGGCGGCTACGCCTCGGTGCTGCACTACCTCAAGGCGGTGTCCGACATGGGCGTGGCGGCAGCCAAGGCCAATGGCGTGGACGCGGTGAACCGCATGAAGGCGATGCCGACCAACGACGACTGCTTCGGCCCCGGCAGCATCCGCCAGGACGGCCGCAAGCTGCACCCGGCCTACCTGCTGGAAGTGAAGAAGCCGGAGGAAAGCAAGCACCAGTACGACTACTTCAAGGTGCTGGGCGTGACGCAGCCGAACGACGTGTTCCGCCCGCTGGCCGAAGGCGGCTGCGCCTTCATCCGCAGCTAAAAACCCATGGGCAGGGGCGGTGGCAACACCGCCCCAACCAGCGCCCGCCGGAGCGGTGAATCAGGCTCTCAAACAATGCTCCCGGCACAAAAAAAGGCGGCCCTTGCGGGGCCGCCTTTTCTGCATCCATCGGTCGCCAACTCAGTCGGTCGGCGTCAGGCTCTTGATCAACTCGAACACGCGCTTGCGCACGGCCGGGTCGGTAATGCGGTAGTAAGCGCGCACCAGTTCCAGGGTTTCCCGGCGGTGCAGCGTGTCGTCCTCAAACCCGTCCTGGCTCTCGGCAAAGCCGGCCACGCGGGCGCGGCTGCTGGCATTGCCGCCCATGGCGTCGGGCATGTCGTCAAAGAAGAAGCCAATCGGCACATCCAGCACGCGGGCCAGGTCGAACAGGCGGCTGGCGCCAATCCGGTTCACGCCACGCTCGTACTTCTGCACCTGCTGGAAGGTCAGGCCCAGCGCCTCGCCGAGCTTTTCCTGAGACATGCCGAGCAACGTGCGGCGCAGGCGAACCCGGCTACCAACATGCACGTCGATCGGACTTGGGCGGTGTTCCCGCTCAGCGCCACGGTCGAGGGTGTCGTCGCTCGGCATTGCGCGTCCATCCCACTCCCGGGCCTCGGTCTTCGCCATGTTCTCTGGCCCAATCATCAGTTGAGTGCCAACGCAGGCGCCCGCCGATTCGGTTGCCCTGGCCTTCAGTCAGCTATCTTTAGGAGAACGGAAACGAAGCGTCAATACTTTTGAGATTTCTCAAAAAAGAATGCTCACGCCCAAGATTCAGGTCCAGCGTAACGATCGCAATTCCCTACGAAAAAGCCACGAAAAACAAATAGTTGTGATGGCGAGTCCAAACGGTACCCAAAGCCCGAGCCGGGAGAAAAGCGTCGGCCGCCCTGCCGCAGGCAATGAATCGGCGATTGATCCGCCCTGCCCAAGACCCAGCATCACCCGTCTCCTGCCACGCGAATCGAACACCGCCGAAATCCCGCTCTGCGCCGCCCGCGCCATGGGCAGGCCTTCCTCCACGGCGCGCAGCCGGGCCGCCGCCAAATGCTGCCAAGGCCCGGCAGATTCGCCGAACCAACTGTCATTGGTGATCGTCACCAGCCATTCAGGCCGGGGTAACCCGCTGACATGTCCGGGAAAGATCACCTCGTAGCAAATCAGCGCCCCCAGCGGCGGCAGGCCGGGCAGGGCCAGGGTCTGCGGTCCCGGCCCGGCGCCAAAATCCGCCCCGCCCGAGCCACCCGCCGCCAGACGTACTGGTAGCCAATTTGGCAACGGACTGTACTCGCCAAAGGGCACAAGATGCGCCTTGTCGTAGGTTCCCAGCACCTCGCCGGCCGGGTTCAGCGCCACCAGGCTGTTCCAAACCTGGGTCAGCCGGCCGGCATTATCCCAGGCCGCGCGCACGGTGCCGCCCAACAATATCGCGTTACCGGGCAGCGTCTCGGCCGCCATCCGCCGGGCGTCGGGGTCCTGCGCCAGCAGAAACGGGCTCGCCGTCTCGGGCCAAATTACTACCATAGGTTGTGCAGGGTGCAATTGCGCCTCGCGCGCGGCGGCTTCGCGGGTCAGGTCCAGGTACCGCTGGAAGTTGGCCCGCCGTTGCGCCGGCTCCCACTTCATCTCCTGGGCGATGTTCCCCTGAATGAGCAGCAGCCGCACGCCCGGCCCTTCGGGTTCCGCCCCAGCCAGCCGCGCTAGGCCAAACCCGCCCAGCGCCACCACCAGCCCGGCGCCGGCCAGCCAGAAACGCCGGCCCAGCAGCGGCAGCCCGGCCAGCAGCAGCGTGGCCAGCGAAAGCCCATGCACGCCCACCAGCGAAGCCGACTGCACCGGCAGCGCGGCAAAGGCCCACACCGTGCCCATCAGGTTCCAGGGAAAGCCGGTGAACATCCAGCCCCGCGCCAACTCGCCCAGCACGAAGGCGCCGGCGAACCCCGCCACCCGGCGCCAGCCGGCCGGCAGCCACCAGGCCAGCAGCACCGCCGGCAGGCTGAACAGCGCCAGGGGTATCGCCAGCCCCGGCGCCGCCAGCGGCACCAGCCACCAGAAATGCTCCAGATCCTTCAGAATGGCCGAGGTAACCCAATACACCCCCGCCGCGTGATGCCCCCAGGCCCAGAGGAACCCCAGCACCGCCGCCCCCTGCCAACGCGTCTGCAGCCCCAGCAGCCATAGCAGCCCGGGCACCGCCACCAGCAGCGCCGGCAGCACGTGCAGCGGCGGCAGCGCCAGCGTGGCGATCAACCCCAGGCACAGTGCCGCCCAGCGCGGATGGCGGGCGCCCAGGGCATGCAAGCCGGCGGGGAAGGGCAAGGGGAAGGGCAGGGGGGTATCGCTCACACCTCGCGCCTAGCCCCGCGCGCCGCGCCGGGCAAGCGTGGCAATGTTACAAACACCAAACCATCATCATCCGGCCTGACGCCGCCCCGCTTCCGCGCTAGGCTTCACTCAAAGGCAACGGACCAAGAGCAGATGCGCAACCAGGCAACCCGGCAGATCGTGTTCATCAACACGGCGCATTTCCTCAACCACTATATCCTGCTCATCCTGGCCACCGCGGTGCTCGGCATGGTCTCCCAGGCGCCGGAAGCCTTTGGCCGCGAATACGGTGCCATCCTGGCGCTCGGCACCGCCATGTTCGTGCTCTACGGCCTGGGCGCCCTGCCCATGGGCTGGCTGCAGGACCGCTTTGGTCGCCGCACCATGATGGCGATATTTTACTTCGGCACCGGCGCCGGGCTGCTGGTGGCGGGCATGGCGCAATCGCCGCTGGTGCTTACCCTGGCGCTGGCCTTCATGGGCGCCTGTGCCGCCATCTACCACCCCATTGGCACCGCCATGCTGGTGGAAGCCGCTGGCGACAAGGTCGGCCGCGCCATGGGCGTGAATGGCGCCTTCGGCAATATCGGCGTGGCCTGCGCCCCGGTCTGCACCGCGCTGCTGGCGGCCAAGCTGGGCTGGCATGTGGCCTTTCTGCTGCCCGGCGCGGTCTGCATCGGCATTGGCCTGCTCTGGCTGCGCGAACCGGCCTTCGACATGACCAAGGCCGCCGGCCCGCAAAAGCCCTTTCCGCCCATTCCGCCCGCCGTGGTGCGCCGCGCCGTGGTGGTGCTGATGAGCATCGCCGCCGTCTCCGGCCTGGTGTTCAACGCCTTCTCGCTGCTGCTGCCCAAGCTCATGGAGGAACGTCTCGCCACCAGCCCGGACCTGTTGCCGGTGGTGGGCATGCTGGCCTTCCTCGCCACGCTCTGCGGTGGCCTCACCCAGTTCACCGTCGGCCGCATGATCGATCGCCACACCCTGAAGGGCGTGTTCATGCCCCTCGCCCTGGTGCAGATGCCCTGCATGGTGGCGCTGGCCTTTGTGCAGGGCTGGCTGGTGCTGCCGCTGGCCGGCATCATGGCGGCCAGCATCTTCGGCCAGGTCACGGTGAATGAGACGATGACCGCCCGCTACATCGCCCCCGCTTTGCGCGCCAAGCTGTACAGCATCCGGTTCACCGTGGGCTTCATGGGCGCCGCCGCCGCCTCGCCGCTGGTCGGCTTCCTGCACGAATCCACCGGCACGCTGAGCATGGCGCTGCTGGTGCTGGCCGGCTTCGGCGTGGTCACCGCGCTCTGCGCCCTGGCCTTCCCCAACCGGCCGGAAGAACTGCGCCCCGAGCTTTGGGCCAACATCCAGGCGGCGGAATAGCGCCCGGCCCGCCCCAGCATGGCTTGCGCCGGCCCCGGCTGGCGTGATTCCCTGGGCGATGCCCGCACCCCTACTCGGTGTCCTGCTGCAACTCAGCGCCCTGGTGCTGTTCGTGTGCATGGACACATTGGTCAAGCTGCTCACCGCCAGCTACGCGGTGCCACAACTCATGTGGGCGCGCTTCCTGTTCAGCCTGCTGGCGGCGGCGCTGGTCATTCGCCTCACCACCGGCCAATTCCCCTGGCGCAGCCGCGCGCCCGGCCTGCAGGCCATCCGCAGCCTCATGCTGGCGGGCTGCAACCTCATGTTCTCCACCGCCCTGGTGGAAGTGCCGCTGGCGGACTGCACCGCCATCGGCTTCGCCTCACCGCTGTTTACCGTGGCGCTGGCGCGCTGGTGGCTGGGCGAAAAGGTCAGCCTGCGCCGCTGGGTGGGGGTCATCACCGGGCTGGTCGGCGTGGTGATTGCGCTGCGCCCGCCCTTCCTGTTCGGCGGCACCCCGCCACCACCGGCCGCGCTGTTGGTGCTGGGCACCGCGCTGCTGTTCGCCTGCTACCAGATCCTCACCCGCAAGCTGGCCGGCGTGGACAAGGCCCACACCACCATCCTGCACACCGGCTTTGCCGCCTCCATCGTCACCTCCCTGGCGCAGCCCTTCATCTGGACCTGGCCAACGCTCACCGACTGGGGCCTGCTGGTGGCCCTGGGCGCGTTGGGCGGCGCCGGGCATGGCCTGCTGGTGCTCGCCTTTGCCCGGGCCCCGGCCAGCCTGCTCTCGCCGCTGAGTTACAGCCAACTCATCTGGGCCATGCTCGCCGGCGTGCTGGTTTTCGGAGATTGGCCGCAACCCATTGCTTTGCTTGGCATGTGCATCATCGTGGCCGGCGGCGTGTTGGTGGCGATACCGGAACGAAGGCGCCCGACCTAGCGCCAGCGCTTGCGCATGTGGCCCGGCTGGCTTAGCGATGATACCCAAATGACACCGCCCTCCGCCGTGCACGCAACCCAGCCCAGCCATCGCCGCGCCAGCCTGGACGCGGCGGCGGTCCGCGATGCCTATCGCCGCTGGGCCGGGGTGTATGATGCCGTCTTCGGCGCCGTCTCCGCCCCCGCCCGTCGCCTGGCCGTCGCTGCCGTCAACGCCCAGCCCGGCACTCGCGTGCTGGAGGTTGGGGTCGGCACCGGCCTGGCCCTGCCGCTCTACCGCACGGAAAAGCAGGTGGTGGGCATTGATCTGTCCACCGACATGCTGGCCCTGGCCCGCCGCCGCGTGGCCGAGCAGGGCCTGGCCAATGTCGAATCCCTGCTGGAGATGGATGCGGAGGCGATGACCTTCCCCAGCGCCAGCTTCGATATCGCCGTGGCCATGTTCACCGCCACCGTGGTGCCCGATGCCCGCAAGCTGCTGGCGGAAATGCGCCGCGTGGTGAAGCCGGGCGGCCAGTTGCTCTTCGTCAACCACTTCCGCGCTGAAAAGGGCGTGCGCTGGTGGGTGGAACGCAGCATGGCGCCGCTGGCCCGCGGCCTGGGCTGGCACCCCGACTTTGCCCTCACCGATTTGCTGGCCAGCGCCGACGAGGCTGCCAGCATCGAGGAATGCCGCCCGATGGGCCTGTTCACCCTGGTGCGGGTGCCGAACTAAGTCGGGCAGCGTTTACCCGCCAATAATCCCGGCCAGCAGCTTCACGTTCAGCGCGATGATCAGCGCGGCGGCGGCCCAGCCCAGCACCAGCTGCCAGCGCGGCGCCACCAGCGCCCCCAGCCGTGCCTTGCTGCCGGCAAACAGCATCAGCGGCACCACGGCAAAGGGCAGTTGCAGGCTCAGCACCACCTGGCTGAGGATCAGCAACTGCGCCGTCCCGCTCTCGCCCATCTGCCAGGTCACCAGCACCGCCGGCGCAATGGCCACGCCGCGCGTCACCAGCCGGCGAATCGGCGGTGGCAGCCGCACCCCCAAAAATCCCTCCATCACCACCTGCCCGGCCAGGGTGGCGGTAACGGTGGCGTTCAGCCCGCACAGCAGCAGCGCCACGGCAAACAGCGTGGCCGCCATGCCGCTGCCCACCATGGGCGCCAGCAGCACATAGGCCTCCTGAATCTCCGCCACCTCGGTGCGGCCCCCGGCATGGAACACCGCGGCGGCCGTGATCAGAATCGCCGAGTTCACCAGCAGTGCCAGGGTCAGCGCCACCGAGCTGTCGATGCTGGCAAACCGAATCGCCTCACGCCGCGCCTCCGGCGCCACCTGCCGCGACTGCACCACGGCGGTGTGCAGGTACAGGTTATGCGGCATCACCGTGGCGCCCAGAATGCCAATGGCAATATACAGCATGGCGTCATTGGTCAGGATTTCGCGGCTGGGGAAATAGCCGGCCAGCACCTCGCTCCACACCGGCTGCGCCATCAGCAACTGCACGGCAAAGCAGCCGAACACCGCGAAGATCAGCCCCGCCACCAGCGCTTCCAGCCAGCGCACGCCCTTGTGCTGCAACCACAGCACCAGCAGCGCATCGGCCGCCGTCAGCACCACGCCCAGCAGCAGCGGAATGCCAAACAGCAATTCCAACGCAATGGCGGTGCCGATCAGCTCGGCCAGATCGGTGGCGCAAATCGCGATCTCGGCCAGGAACCACAGCGCCAGGTTCACCGGGCGCGGAAACCGCTCGCGGCACAGCTGGGCCAGATCCCGCCCGGTCGCCAACCCCACCCGCGCCGAAAGCCCCTGCAACAGCATGGCCATCAGGCTGGAAAGCAGCGCCACGGAGAGCAGCGTGTAGCCAAAGGCCGAACCCCCGGCCAGCGCGGTGGCCCAGTTGCCCGGGTCCATGTAGCCCACCGCCACCAGATAGCCCGGCCCCACAAAGGCCAGCATGCGGCGCCATTGCCCGGCGGCGCGCGGCATCCGCACGCTGCCATGCATCTCGGGCAGGCTCACGGCCTCGGGGGCGGGGTCTTGCGGGTTCAGCATCGCGGGCTGGCACCAAAGCTTGAACAGGTTTTCAATTCTACATAGTTTCCATTGCTTTTCAGCGGCTTAGCCTTGTACCTCGCAGTTGCGCACCTGGCTTGCCTGTGTCAAGCCCTCCTGCAAGGCTGCGGTTGCATCTCCACCAGGAATAAGGGGCACCAACATGGGCATGAACGGCCGCATTGGCGATGACCAGGTGGTGGAACTGGCTGAGATGTTCCGCCTGATGAGCGATCCGACCCGGCTGCGCATCATCCTGGCCTGCCTGGATGCCCCGGCTGCCGTGGGTGAAATGGCGGACCGTCTGGGCATTTCCGCCAGCCTGGTGTCGCACCATCTGCGCCTGCTGCGCGCCGCGCGGCTGCTGCAGGCAGACCGCCGGGGCCGCCAGGTATTTTATATGGTCGGCGACGAACATATCCGATCAATGCTCTCGGACATGGTTGATCACGTAGCGGAAGAAGCCGCCGAGGATTGAAGCAACCGCGCCGCCCGCCCTTGTGGCGTCCGGCGGGCGCGACTATGGTCCGGCCACGCTGTCTCCGGCCTGGCTGGGGGCGGCACGCTTGCGCGGTGCCGCGCCGGTGATTTTTTGGACGTTCGGCTGACGCCGGGTTGGGGACGGGACACGCGATGCAACGTGTGATCGGGCGCTTGGTTGAGCTGCGGGGCATGGCGCTGGCCAGCCTGGCGATGCTCACCTTCTGGATGGGTACGGCGGCGGCGGAGCCCATGGTTGGCGCGCCGCTGGCCTGGGGCATTGGCCTGCAGGAAGCCGGTGGCGTGCTGAAGCAGCGCATCCATGATTTCAATGATCTCCTCCTCTGGATCATCATTGCCATCACCATCTTCGTGTTCATTCTGCTGGTACTGGTGGTCATCAAGTTCCGCGCCGGGGCCAACCCGGTGCCGTCGAAGACCAGCCACCACACCGGCCTGGAAATCGCCTGGACGGTTATTCCGGTGCTGATCCTGGTGGTCATCGCCATCCCGTCCTTCCGCCTTGTTTACTATGAGGACCGGGCGGTTGATGCCGACCTGACCATCAATGTGCAGGGCCGCCAGTGGTACTGGCACTACGAATACCCGGACCATGCCGGCGTGGCGTTTGACAGCCGCCCGGTGCCGAATGACGAGCTGAAGCCCGGCGACCTGCGCAATCTGGCGGTGGACGAGCCCCTGGTGGTGCCGGTTGGCGCCCGGGTCCGCGTCATCACCACGGGCACCGA
>CANFIE010000133.1 GCA_947446625.1 Acetobacteraceae bacterium
GGAGCAACAGCCAGAACAGCTTGGAGGCAAACCAGAGGATCGTATCCATGTCACCCGCCAATAACCTGGCCCAAGCGGCCTTGCGCCCATGCGCCACCCGCCTAAGCTAGCTGATAATGCAGCCGGATTTAAGTCGGCGCGATCAACATTGGGGGAACGCAGCGCGCATGCCGCAACGCGATATAGCCGTGATCGGCGCCAGCGAAGTGAAGATTGAACTGCGCTCGGGCCGCAGCACCTACGAGTTGGCGGCCGAGGCGATGGCCGGTGCGCTGGCCAATGCCGGGCTGGAGAAGGCCGAGATTGACGGGCTGGCGGTGACCAGTTGCTTTTCCGATGCCGGTAACCCGTTCTTCTCGCCCATTCTGGCGGCGTATCTGGGCCTGCAACTGGACTGGTGCCAGACCACCGATTTAGGTGGTGCCGGTTCCAGCGGCAGCATTGCCCGCGCCGCCATGGCCATTCGCGCCGGGCTTTGCCACACCGTGCTGGTGCTTTCCGCCGACGCGCAGAGCAGCGACAACCGGGGTGACATTCGCGGCTTTCGCGGTGAGTTCCAGTACCCGATGGGGATCATGGGGCCGCCCGGCTATTTCGGCCTGCTGAGCAATCGGTATGACCATCAGTACGGTCTGGACCCGAAGGCACTCGCAAAACTGGCGGTAACCCAGCGCGACCATGCGCTGCTGAACCCGCTGGCCTGCGACAAGCTGCGCAAGCCGCTGACCGAGGCTGACTACCTGGCCAGCCCGATGATCAGCCACCCGATCCGCATGCTGGATTGCGTGATGGTGGCGGATGGCGCCAGCGCCTGCATCGTGACCACAACCGAACGCGCCAAGGCGATGGGGGTGAAGCGCATGGCGCACCCGATTGGCTATGGCGAGCGGGTGAACCACCTGGAGACCGACAACTGCCCCGACATCACCCGCGTTGGGCATGAGGTGGCAGGCGCCCGGGCGCTGGCCCAGGCCGGCATGAAGATCGGCGATATCAAGCAATTCCACCCGTATGACGACTTCCTCATCGCCATCATCCTGCAAATGGAAGCGATAGGCTTCTGCAAGCCCGGTGAGGGCTGCCGCTACGTGCTGGAGCACGACTTCCACTTCAACGGCGACCTGCCGCTGAATACCGGCGGTGGGCAGATTTCCGCCGGACAGGCGGGCCTGGCTGGGGGGGCGCACAACCTGACGGAAGCGCTGCGGCAGTTGTTTGGCGAGGCGGGGGAGCGACAGGTGAAGGACAACTCCAACGCCATGGTCACCGGCATTGGCTGGATTCCCTATGGCCGGAACTGGGGTGCTTCGACCGTGCTGGTGCTGGAGGCGGCGTGATGAGTGAATACGATCCCCTTGAAGGCTTGCGCCCGACCCCGGTGAAGCAGGATTTCTCGCAACCCTTCTGGGATGGTGCGGCGCAGGGCAAGTTTCTGCTGCAATACTGCCCGGAGAGCGGCCAGTACCAATTCTACCCGCGCCCGCTGAGTGTGCAGACTGGCAAGCGCAACCTGGAATGGCGCGAGGTTTCCGGCCGCGGCACGGTGTATTCGCACACCGTGACGTATCGCAGCCCGATCGCGGCCAAGGGCATTCAGCCCTACATCGTGGTGCTGGTGGACCTGGCTGAAGGCGTGCGGGTGATGAGCAACCTGGTGGGGTGCGCGCCGGATGCCGTGAAGATCGGCATGGCGGTGAAACTGGCCTGGGTAAAGGCGGGCGAGGACAACTTCCCCGCCTTTGAGCCGGCGTAACCCAGGTTCAGTCCTCGTCCAGCAGGCTGGCCAGCTTCATGGCGACGCCTTTGCTGCCTTCCACCTTCAGCTTGCCGGTGGTGAAGGCCAGCATGGGGCTGAGCTTGCCGGCCATGAGCTTCACCATGTTGTCGGAGCTTAGCTTCAGGACGCTGTCGGCCTCATCGGCTTCGGTGGCGGCGGCAATGCCGCTGCCGCCCGGCGTGCCATCCACCAGAATGCTCTCGCCCGTATCGGTCAGGTCGAACCGAATGCGGTAGCCGAGGCGGCGCAAATTGCTCGCCTTGGCCCGCATGCGCCCGATAAGTTCTTCCGCGTCCGGCATTGTTTTCTCCCGCTTGGCTTGGGCTATGGGTAGCGCATGCCCTAAGCAGAAACAAGTTGACGCATACGTCACCCTTGTGGCTTCATTCCGTCAGCAAGGGAATAAGCCAGGGAGGGTTCAGCATGGCCAGCGAGGTTGCCGCCTTTCCGTGGCTGCGGCGCTATCCGCCGAACATCGCCTGGGACCAGCCGATACCCTCCGAGACGCTGGTGGATGTATTCGACGCCGCGCTGGCGCGCTTTGCCGAGCGGCCCTGCCTGGAGTTCATGGGGCGCCGCTGGAGCTATGCCGAGATTGGCGCGCAGGTGGCCTGCGTGGCGGCGGGGTTGCGGCAGTTGGGCGTTGCCAAGGGCACGCGGGTCGGGCTGTGCCTGCCGAACACGCCCTTCTACGTGGTGGCCTATTTCGCCGCGCTGCGGTTGGGCGCGGTGGTGGTAAATTTCAACCCGCTCTACACCGCCGCCGAAATGGCGGCGCAGGCAGCGGATTCCGGCGCCGAGGTGATGATCGGCCCCGACCTGGACCCGATTTTGCCGCGCCTGCTGGGCCTGCTTGGCCAGGGCAGCGTGCAGCGCCTGGTGGTGTGCCGCTTTGCCGATGCGCTGCCGTGGCTGAAGCGCATTGGTTTTCGGCTGACCCAGCGCCGGCGCATTGTGGCGCCGCCCGCCGATGACGCACGTGTGGTGGCGTGGGATACGCTGCTGCAGGCGCCGCCCTTGCATGCGCATGCCGAGGTGGCGCCGGAGGATTTGGCGGTGCTGCAATACACCGGCGGCACCACGGGCACGCCCAAGGCCGCCATGCTCAGCCACGCCAACCTGACCGCCAACCTGCATCAGGTGCATGCCTGGGCGCCGGTCTATCGCGCGGGGCAGGAGAGGGTGCTGGCGGTGCTGCCCTTCTTCCATGTGTTTGCGCTGACAACGGTGCTGAATGCCGGCATTGCCTGGGGCAGCGAACTCATCATGCTGCCGCGGTTTGAGGTGGGCTTGCTGCTGAAGACGCTGCGTCGCACCCGGCCAACCGTGTTTCATGGCGTGCCTACGCTGTTCAAGGCGGTGCTGGACCATGGCGCCACGCCGGCCGACCTTGCCTCGGTGAAGCTGTGTATTTCCGGTGGTGCGCCGCTGCCCCTGGAAGTGAAGCGCGCCTTCGATGCCGCCAGTGGCTGCAACCTGGTGGAAGGCTATGGGCTGACCGAGGCCAGCCCGGTGTGCTTCTGCAACCCGCTGCAGGGCGAGAACCATGCCGGCACCATCGGCCTGCCGCTGCCGGCCGTGCGAGCGGAAATCCGTTCGCCAGATGAACCGGGCATGGCGCTACCGCTGGGTGAGCGGGGTGAGTTGTGCCTGGCCGGGCCGAACATCATGGTGGGCTATTGGGGCCGACCCGAGGATACCGCACGCAGCTTCACGCCTGATGGCATGCTGCGGACCGGTGATATCGGCATCATGGATGAAGATGGCTTTGTGACGCTGGTGGACCGGCTAAAGGACCTGATCATTTGCTCAGGCTACAATGTCTATCCGCGCACCATCGAGGAAGCGCTGTATACCCACCCCGCCGTGGTTGCGGCCACCGTGGTGGGGATGCCTGATGCGTACCGAGGCGAAAGTCCTGCTGCTTTCGTGCAGGTGCAACCAGGTGCCGCGGTGACAGTTGATGAGTTGTTGGCGCATTTGAAGGCGCGGCTGAACCCGATTGAGATGCCGCGCCTGTTGGAGATTCGGGCGGAGTTGCCGCGCACGGCAGTTGGCAAGCTCTCGAAGAAAGAATTGAAGGCCGAGTTGCTGGCGAAGCCGCGGGAGGCTGCATGACCGAGTTGTACAGCGTGAACCAGCTTGCCGAGGAGTTGGACGTAACGCCCCGGGCTATCCGCTTCTATGAGGTGAAGGGGCTGATCCGCCCGCGCCGCGCCGGCACCACGCGGGTGTTTGATCGGCGCGACCGCGCACGCTTGATGCTGGTGCTGCGCGGCAAGCGGCTGGGGTTTTCGCTGGCTGAGATTCGCGAATTCCTCGACCTTTATGACGTGGACCGGACGCAGCAGGCGCAGGCGCAGATGCTGTTGGAGAAGGTGCGCACGCGCATTGACGAGTTGGAGCAGCAGCGCCGCGACCTGGAACAGACGCTGAAGGAATTGGGCAAGGTTGAACGCGAATGCCGCGAGGCGCTGGCCCAGCGCAAAACCAAGAATGCGGCCGACTGAGGCCCAACGGAAAGGATGATGCCATGACCGATGTTGTGATTGCCGCCTATCGCCGCACGCCGTTTCACTTTGCTGGCAAGGGCGCACTGGCCAAGGTGCGCGGAGACGAAATGGCCGCCGCCGTGGTGCGCGCCCTGGTTGCCGACACCGGCATTGACCCGGCGACGCTGGAGGATGTGGTGATGGGCTGCGCCTTCCCCGAAGGCGAGCAGGGCTTGAACGTGGCCAAGCTGGTGGCCTTCATGGCCGGGCTGCCGGAAAGCGTGGCGGGCGTGACGGTGAACCGCTTCTGCGGTTCTTCGATGCAGAGTGTGCATCAGGCCGCCGGCGCCATTCGCATGGGTGCGGGCGAGGCATTCATCTGCGCCGGCATGGAGAGCATGAGCCGCGTGCCGATGATGGGCTTCAACCCGATGCCGAACCCGGGCTTGGCCAAGAGTTTTCCGCAGGCCTACATCAGCATGGGTGAGACGGCGGAGAATGTGGCGATGCGCCACCAGATCAGCCGCGCGGAGCAGGAAGCCTTTTCCGTGCGCAGCCACCACAAGGCTGCTGCCGCGCAGGCTGCCGGCAAGCTGGCTGCCGAGATTGTGGCCGTGGCGGGTGTTGAGCAGGATGGCTGCATCCGCGCCGACAGCAGTGCCGAAGCCTTGGCCGGGCTGAAGCCGGCGTTCCGCGCCGATGGCACTGTTACCGCCGGCACCTCCTCGCCGCTTACCGATGGCGCGACGGGCTTGCTGGTGTGCAGCGCCGAGTATGCGCGCCGCCATGGGCTGAAGCCGTTGGCCAAGGTGCTTTCCATTGCGGTGGCCGGCTGCGCGCCGGAGGTGATGGGCATGGGCCCGGTTGGTGCTTCGCGCAAGGCGCTGGCGCGCGCGGGCATTCAGGCCGGCGACGTGGCTGTGGTGGAGTTGAACGAAGCCTTCGCCAGCCAGGCGCTGGCCTGCATGCGCGAACTTGGCATTGATGAGAACCGGGTGAACAAGGATGGCGGCGCCATCGCGCTCGGGCATCCGCTGGGCGCCACGGGGGCGCGCATTGTCGGCAAGGCGGCGCAGCTGTTGCAGCGGGACGGCGGGCGCTACGCGTTGGCCACGCAGTGCATCGGCGGCGGCCAGGGCATCGCGACTTTGTTGGAAGCGCTCTGATGAGCGACGCTGGAGGCGATGTGATGAGCATTCGCAAGGTTGGCGTCATCGGCGCTGGCGTGATGGGCGCCGGCATTGCGGCGCAGGTGGCCAATGCCGGCGTGCCCGTGGTGCTGCTGGATATTGTGGTGGGTGGCGCGGCAAAGGCGGTGGAGCGCATGCTGCGCGCCGATCCTGCGCCCTTCATGGGGAAGGCGCCTGCGCGACTGGTGACCACGGGCGACCTGGGCACCGACCTGGCCTTGCTGGCCGATTGTGACTGGATTTGCGAAGCGATCATCGAACGGCCGGACGCCAAGCGGGCGCTGTATGCGCAGCTTGAGGCCGTGCGGAAGCCGGGCAGCGTGGTGTCGTCCAATACCTCCACAATTCCGTTGGCGGCGCTGACCGAGGGGCTGGCTGAGGGCTTCGCCACTGATTTCATGGTGACCCATTTCTTCAACCCACCGCGCTACATGCGGCTGCTGGAAGTGGTGCAGGGGCCGCGCACACGCGCCGATGCGGTGGCCATGGTTAGCGCCTTTGGCGACCGCGTGCTGGGCAAGACCGTGGTGCGCTGCAAGGACACGCCGGGCTTTATCGCCAACCGCATCGGCGGCATGTGGATGCAGAGCGCGATCAACAACGCGTTCGATCTGGGCCTGACGGTAGAGGAGGCTGATGCGGTCAATGGCCGCCCGATGGGCATTCCGAAGACCGGCGTGTTCGGCCTGATGGATTTGGTGGGCATTGACCTTGGCCCGCATGTGGCTGCCAGCATGAAGGCGACCTTGCCCGCCGATGACGCCTATGTGCAGGGCCTGCGCGAACATGCAGTGATCACCACCATGATTGCCGAGGGCCGTACCGGGCGGAAGGGCAAGGGCGGCTTCTACGTGCGGGTGAAGGGCCAGAAGCTGGCGATGAACTTGGCCGATGGCAGCTACCGCGAGAGCGTGAAGCCGATGCTGGAAAGCCTGGCGCTGCGCAATCTGCGGGAGTTGGCGGAACACCCGGACCGCGCTGGCCGCTACGCCCACGCCGTGCTGCTGGACATGATGGGCTATGCGGCGAGCCTGGTGCCGGAGATTGCCGATACCATCGCTGATGTGGATGCGGCGATGCGGCTTGGCTATGCCTGGAAATATGGACCGTTCGAGTTGATCGACCGCGTTGGCGCACCCTGGCTGGTGGCGGCTTTGCGTGCTGCAGGCCGCCCCGTGCCGAAGTTGCTGGAGCAGATTGGCCCGCGCAGTTTCTATCGCGTGCAGGATGGCGTGCTGGAATTCTTCGGCACCGATGGCACCTACCACGCAGTGCCGCGGGCCGAGGGCGTGCTGTTGCTGGGTGATATCAAGCGCCGCAGCACGCCGCTGCTGAAGAATAGCAGCGCCAGCCTGTGGGATATCGGCGACGGCGTGGCCTGCCTTGAGTTCCACAGCAAGATGAATGCGCTGGACCCGGATATACTTGGCCTCATTGGCAAGGCCGTGGCCATGGGCAGGAAGGGCGCGTTCAAGGCGCTGGTGATTCACAATGAGGGTGAACAGTTCAGCGTTGGCGCCAATATCGGCCTGGCGCTGTTTGCCGCCAACATCGCTGCCTGGGGCGAGATTGAGAGCATGATCGAGGGCGGGCAGAAGGCCATGCGCGCTTTGCGTGAAGCACCTTTCCCGGTGGTGGGCGCGCCATCCGGCATGGCGCTGGGTGGTGGCTGCGAAGTGCTGCTGCATTGCGATGCGGTGGAAGCGTATGCCGAGACGTATATTGGTTTGGTGGAAGTGGGCGTTGGCCTGATTCCAGGCTGGGGCGGCTGCACCACCATGCTGCGGCGTTGGGCTGAGGCGCCAAGAATGCCGAAGGGGCCGATGCCGCCGGTGGCCAAGGCGTTCGAGATGATCAGCACCGCGCAGGTGGCGAAAAGCGCCACCGAGGCGAAGGAGATGATGCTGTTTCGCTCGACCGACGGCGTTGTGATGAACCGCGATCGGCTGCTGGCGGCGGCGAAGGCGCGGGCGCTGGCGATGGTGGAAGGCTACGCGCCGCAGGCGCGCGCCTCGCTGCGCCTGCCTGGTGCCACCGGGCGCGCGGCGCTGAGCATGGCGGTGCAGGCGCAGGTGGCCATGGGCCGCGCCACGCCGCATGACGTGGTGGTTTGCGATGCGCTGGCGAATACGCTGACCGGCGGCGACACCGACTTCATTGTGGAGACCACGGAAGACCAGGTGCTGGCGCTGGAACGCCAAGGCTTCATGGCGCTGCTGAAAACCAAGGGTACGCTGGCGCGGGTTGAGCATATGCTCGAAACCGGCCGGCCGTTGCGGAACTGAGGGAGCGAGACCAATGCCCACCTACAAGGCCCCGCTGCGCGACATGCGCTTTGTGCTGAACGAGATTGCCGACCCCGCACGGCTGCGCGCCCTGCCGGGCTTTGAGGAAATGACTGGCGACCTGATCGACCCCGTGCTGGAAGAAGCGGCCAAGATTTGCGAGGAAATCCTGACGCCGCTGAATCGCAGCGGTGATGAGGAGGGCTGCACCATTGAGAATGGCGTGGTGCGCACGCCAAAAGGCTTCAAGGCAGCGTATCAGGCGTTTTCAGATGGTGGCTGGGGCGGGCTTTCCGCCGACCCGCAGGATGGTGGCCAGGGCCTGCCGCAAACCATCGGCATGGTGGTGGAGGAAATGATCTGCTCCGCCAACTTGGCGTTTGGGATGTATCCCGGGCTGACGCATGGCGCCTACGCCGCCATCAAGAAGCACGGCACGGATGAGCAGAAGGCGCTGTACCTGCCGAAGATGGTGAATGGCGAATGGTCTGGCACCATGTGCTTGACCGAACCGCAATGCGGCACGGACCTTGGCCTGATCCGCACCAAAGCGGTGCCGAGCGACGATGGCAGCTACCGCATCACCGGCAACAAGATTTTTATCAGCGCCGGCGAGCATGATCTTGCTGCCAACATCATTCATCTCGTGTTGGCCAAGCTGCCGGATGCGCCGCCGGGCACGCGCGGCATTTCGCTGTTCCTGGTGCCGAAATTCCTGCCCACGGGTGATGGCAAGCCGGGCCAGCGCAACGGCGTGGTCTGCACCGCGCTGGAACATAAAATGGGCATCAAGGCCAGCGCCACCTGCGCGATGAGCTTTGATGACGCCAAGGGCTGGCTGGTGGGCAAGCCGCACCAGGGGCTGCGCGCCATGTTCACGATGATGAACGCGGCGCGCCTTGGCGTGGGCGTGCAGGGCCTCGGCCTGGCTGAGGTGAGCTACCAGAACGCCGTGGCCTATGCGCGTGACAGGTTGCAGGGCCGTGGCATTGATGGCGTGAAGGCAAAGGACAAGCCGGCCGACCCCATCCTCGTGCATCCGGATGTGCGGCGCATGCTGCTGACCATGCGCGCCCAGGCCGAGGGTTGCCGCGCGCTGTGCGCCATTACCGCTACCGAGTTGGACGTGGCGACGCGCCACCCGGACCCGCAGGTGAAGCAGGATGCCGATGACTTCGTGCAGTTGATGACGCCGATCATCAAGGCGATGTTCACCGACTTCGGCTGGGATGCCACGGCGACGGGCATGCAGATTTTCGGTGGCCACGGCTATATCCGCGACCACGGCATGGAGCAGTTTGTACGCGATGCCCGGATTGCGCAGCTGTATGAGGGCACCAACGGCATTCAGGCGCTGGACCTGGTGGGCCGCAAGCTGGGCGCGCATGCCGGGCGCTACCTTCGCAGCTTCTTCCATCCCGTGCTGGCCTATATCGAGCAGCATGAGGAAAACGACGCGATGGCTGAGTTCATCGGCCCGCTGGCCAAGGCCTTTGGCCGCCTGCAGCAGGCCACGGCGGAAGTGGCGCGCCGCGGCATGGGAGATCCGTTCGAGGCGGGTGCCGCCGCGACGGAATATCTGCGCC
>CANFIE010000134.1 GCA_947446625.1 Acetobacteraceae bacterium
TATAGCCGGTGCGCGCCAAACAGCCCAAGAAAAGCCCAAAGCAGATAGGCCAGGCGCACGGATTTTCCTGGCTCGGTACGGGAAGCGTCGAATGGCACGAAGGGCAGCTCCCAACTCAACTCAATGGATTCGCTACGGCGAAGCAGCGGCAGCTTGTCGCAGGAAAATGGCGGTATTGGGAAGGGGGTTTGAAACATGCCGAAATACGTCGTGCCCCGGGCACTCGCGGTGCCGCGTCGCTTCGGCTAGCCTTCCGCGCAAGCAACCCTGGGGACCGCGCGCATGATTGAACTGCACACCTGGAACACGCCCAATGGCCGCAAGATCAGCGTGGCGTTGGAGGAAATGGGCCTGCCCTACAAGGTAGTGCCGGTGAACATCAGCAAGGATGAGCAGTTCCGCCCGGAATTCCTCAAGATCAGCCCGAACAACCGCATCCCCGCGATCATTGATCCCAATGGCCCGGGCGGTGCGCCAATCAGCGTGTTCGAGAGTGGCGCCATCCTGCTCTATCTGGGTGAGAAGACCGGCAAGTTCCTGCCGCCGGGCCTGCGTGAGCGGGTGCCGGTACTGGAATGGCTGATGTGGCAGATGGGCGGCTTCGGCCCCATGCCTGGCCAGGTGCATCACTTCCTGCAGGTGGCGGACCCGGTGGACCAGAAATACGGCCTGGCCCGCTACCAGAAGGAGACCGAGCGCCTGTACGGCGTACTCGACCGCCGGCTGGCTGTCTCGGAATACGTGGCCACGGCTGGCGAGCCGAGCGTGGCCGACTTCGCCATCCTCGGCTGGGCCTGGCGGCATGAACGCCACCGCGTGGACCTGGCGAAGTTCCCGCAGGTTAAGCGCTGGTACGAGGCGCTGATGGCCCGCCCGGCGACCAAGCGCGGCTTTGAGGTGGCGCTGTCCTAACCCTTGCGCTGCAAGGCCCTGGTCAGCGGCGCCTCACACCAGGCGTGGCAGGCCAGGGCCAGCGCAACGGCCAGCACCAGGGCCAGGGCGCTGGCCAGACCCGCCGGCAGGCCCCAAGCCGCCACCAGCACCGCCACGCCGCGCAGCGCGAAGGGGTGCAGCAGGTACAGCGCATAGGAAGCATCGCCCAGGCGCCCCAGCCAAAGCGCCACCGGGCCGGGCAGGGCAGGGGTAGGCCCCAATGCCGCGGCCATCAGCAGCAGCGTGGCACCGGGGGCGAATCGCAGGCCCCGCGCCCATTCGGCCGGCAGGGCCAGCAGCAGCAGCAGGCCCAACCCCGCCAGCACCCAGCGCATCGCCCCGGGCAGCCGCAGTTGCCGCGCTGCCAGCAGCGCCACCCCCATGCCGGCGACGAATTGCAGAATGATGGGGTCGGCCCAGAAGGCCAGGGCCGAACTGCGCGGCGGCCATAGCCAGCCGGCCAGCACCACCCCGCCCAGCGCTCCGGCCACCGCCGCCACCGCCCGCCCGCGCCGCAGCGGCAGGGCCAGGGCGAAGGCGGCGTAGAAGAACATCTCGTAATTCAGCGTCCAGCCCAGCGAATACACTGGTACCACCACGCCATCGGGCCGTGCCCAGGGCAGAAAGGCCAGGCTGGCCAGCAGCCAGGCCATGTCGGGTGCCGGGGTATTCACCTTGCCGGGCAGCAGCAGCATGGCCAGCAGGAAGGCGAGGGTGGCGGCCCAGTACAGCGGCGCGATTCGCGCCAACCGGCGGCGCAAAAACACCGCCCAGGCCCCCGGCACGCCAAACATCCGGGCCGAGGCATGCACCATGACGAATCCGGAAATCACGAAGAACACGTCCACCCCGGCATCCCAGGGCGGCCCGGCCAGCCAGGCCAAGCCACTGCTGCCATAGGCTTCATGCAGCACATGGTGCAGCACCACGGCCAGGGCGGCGGCGGCCCTCAGGCCCTGGACGAGAAGAATGCGGTTCAGTGCGGCGGCCCCCTGGCGCTCCCTTCCGGCCTTACCCTTCAGCTTCTTTTGCCGCAACCGCAGCAAGTGGTTTGACGAGGCATGCCCCCCCATGTATGACGCGCTTCGCATACGTCGTGAGCCTGTCATTACCTGAGGAGGGGTGGCCGAGTGGCTGAAGGCGACGGTTTGCTAAACCGTTATAGGGGGTAACCTCTATCGAGGGTTCGAATCCCTTCCCCTCCTCCAGTTTCCTCGCCTGCACTGGGTGGCGCGGCCAAGCTTGGTAAGCTTGCCGTCAGCTTGTAGTTCCATGACTGTGCATGTTCAAAAATCCGATATTCTGGGCGCTATTGGCCATGCTGCTCTCGTTGGCCAGCATGACGCTCGCGCTGCTGCTGTAACCGCACCCATAGGCCGGCCCTTTCGCGCCCATAGAACCAGCGTCTTTCCCTACCCCGTCCGTTTCCCGCCATGGTTCCCCCAGCAGACAAGCCAAGGGAGACCGTGCCGTGACCACACTCCGCCGCTACAGCGAAACGCAGCAGGGCACTGAAGCGCTGCTCTGCCTGGTGGCCGCGCTCTACTTCGTCGGCTTCCTGCTGGCGGTGGAAGCCGCGATCGACCGGCTCAACGGCTTCTGAACCAGGGCTTCCCAGCCAGCGTGCCATGCCGCCATGCTGGGGCATGAAAACCCTGCTGCTGGTGTACCACTCCGCTACCGGCGGCACGCGCCACATGGCCCAGGCCGCCGCCGCGGCCGCCGTCAGGCTGGAACCCGACCTGCACGTACTGCTGCTGCCCGCCGCCGAAGCCACGCCCGCGCACTTGCTGGCCGCCCAGGGCTACATTTTCGCCACGCCGGAAAACCTGGCCAGCATGGCCGGGGTGATGAAGGACTTCTTCGACCGCTGTTATTACCCGGTGCTTGAGCAGTTGAACGGCCGGCCCTACGCCGCCATGGTCTGCGCCGGCACCGATGGCACGGGCGCGCTGCGCCAGTTGGAACGCATCGCCACCGGTTGGCGCCTGCGCCGCGTGGCCGAGCCGATCATCCTGCGCAATGGCGCGCAAACCGCCGCCGCCATCGCCGCACCCAAGCATTTTACGCCGGCCGAACTCGCGCGCTGTGCCGAACTCGGCGCCGCCATGGCCGCCGGCCTGGCGCTCGGCGTGTTCTGAAACGCCACCACCGTGCCACCCCTTGGCGTGGCGCCGCGCTGGCCTCACCCTGGGCGCAACATTCCCAGCCAAGGCCGCACCATGACCGAGCAACGCCGCCTGCGCCTGGGCGCCTTCATGCGCCCCGCCAGCATCCACACCGCCGCCTGGCGCTACCCCGGCGCCTTCCCAGACGCCAATTTCAACCTTCAGCACATGGTCCGCTTCGCCCAAACGCTGGAACGCGGCCGGTTCGACGCTTTCTTCATGGCCGACCACCTGGCCGTGCTGAACATGCCCATCAACGCGCTGAAGCGCAGCCACACCGTCACCAGCTTCGAGCCGCTGACCCTGCTGCCGGCGCTGGCCATGGTGACGCAGCATCTCGGCCTCATCGCCACCGCCTCCACCACCTTCGATTCGCCCTACCACATCGCCCGGCGCTTCGCCTCGCTGGACCATATCAGCGGCGGCCGCGCCGGCTGGAACGTCGTCACCACCTCCAATCCCGATGCCGCGCTGAATTTCGGCCTGGACGAGCACATGGACCACGACGAGCGCTACCGCCGCGCCCGCGAGTTCTTCAACGTGGTGACGGGGCTGTGGGACAGCTTCGCCGATGATGCCTTCCCGCGCGATGTCGAGGCCGGGCTATACATGAACCCCGAGCGCATGCACCGCCTGAACCACAAGGGCGAGTTCCTCTCGGTCGCCGGCCCGCTCAACATCGCCCGCCCGGTGCAGGGCTGGCCGGTCATCGTGCAGGCCGGGGCCTCCGAGGCCGGGCGCCAGTTGGCCGCTGAAACCGCCGAGGCGATTTTCTGCAGCCACAACAACCTGGCCGACGCCAAGGCGTTTTACGCGGACATCAAAACGCGGGCGGCCGCCGCCAACCGCAATCCCGAGCACATAAAAATTCTGCCCGGCTGCTTCGTGGTGGTGGGCGAAAGCCTGGAACACGCCCGCGAAAAGCGCGCCCGTCTCGACGCGCTGGTCCACCCCGACAGCGGCATCGCCTCGCTCTCCATCGCGCTCGGTTCAGACGCCTCGGGCTTCGACCTCGACAAGCCGCTGCCCGAGAACATCCCAGACACCAACGCCAGCAAATCCGGCCGCGAGCGTGTGCTGCAAATGGCGGCGCGGGAAAACCTCACCGTCGGTCAGCTCGCGCAACGCTTCGGCGCGCAGTATGGCGGGCTTTCCATGATGGGCACGCCCAGCCAGATCGCCGACCAGATGCAGGAATGGCTGGAACAGCGCGGCTGCGACGGCTTCAACATCATGTTCCCCTACCTGCCGGAGGGGCTGGACGACTTCGTGGACCAGGTGGTGCCGGAGCTGCAACGGCGCGGTATCCACCGCCGCGAATATGAAGGCCGGACGCTGCGGGAAAACCTCGGCCTGCCGCGCCCGGCGAATCAATTCTTTGGTTAGGCCGGCTCCAACCCCTTCGCCCGCAGCAGGGCCGGCGTGCAGGCGCCGGCCAGATGCGCCAGGAAGGCCGCGCCCGCTGCCGCCTGGGCCGCGCCGGCAAACAGCGCGCCGGCGAACACTGCCTCGGTATTCAGCGCCGGCGGCAGCTTGCCCACAATATCCACCCCCGGCACCGCCATCAGCTCGCTCACCTGCTGCACCGCCAGATCAACCTCGCCCTGCACCAAACGCTCGGCCGTGAAGCCGGCCGGAATCACCGTGGCCTTGGCGTTGATCTCATCGGCAATGCCCAGCCGTTCCAGCAGCCCGGCGAAGAAGATGCCGCTGGCCCCGGCGCGGGAATAGGCAATGGTCTTGGCCGCCCGCAGCGTGGCAATGGCGGCCTCGGGCGTGGAGATATCCGGCTTCGGCGCCCCGGCGCGCACCGCCAGCCCCACATAGCTGCGCGCCAGATCCACCCGCGTGCCGGCCTGCAACACGCCGCTCGCGGTCAGCGCTTCAATGCCTTCGGCGGTCAGTATCGCCACATCACCCCGCGCCCCGGCGGCAATCCGCTTCAAAATCGCCGCAGTGGGGTCGAATTCAGTGCGCAGCGCATGGCCGGCAGCCTCATAGGCCGGCACCACCTGCTGCATCACCCCCAGCACCCCCAGGGTGGACATGATGTGCAACGGTTCGGGCATTGGGGCGTCTCCGGTTGTTGCGCGCAGAATAAGCGCATCCTGCGCGGTTGACGAACCCCCGCAGCGGGACGATTTTCCGCCCACAGATGTTCCAGGGATGAAAGCCATGGCCGCCAACGAAGAACACCGCATGCTGCAGGACCTGGTGGCGAAATTCGTCGACCGCGACCTGATGCCCCTGGAGCCCGCCGTGCTGAAGCGCGAGGCCAATGGCGGCAAGCTGGGGCTGAGCGACGAGGAAAAGGCCCCGCTGCTGGCCAAGTGCAAGGAGCTGGGGCTGTGGGGCCTCGATAGCCCGGAGGAATTCGGCGGCGCCAACCTGCCGGTGGAAGCCCTGGCCTTGGTGCATGAGGAAATGGGCCGCACCGCCGTGCCCTTCATCTTCCCGCCTGACAGCCCGAACCTGCACATGATGATGCAGGTGGCCAGCCCCTGGCAGCGCGAGCGCTACCTGGAACCCTATGCCCGTGGCGAGATGACCAGCTGCATCGCCATCTCCGAACCCGGCGCCGGTGGCGACCCGGCCGGCATGACCACCCGCGCGGTGCTGGATGGCGATGACTGGGTGATCAATGGCCGCAAGATCTGGGTCAGCAACGTCCCGGCCTGCGACTTCATCATCCTCATGGCCCGCACCGGAGAGGGCAAGCGCCAGGAAGGCGTCACCGCCTTCATCGTGGACAAGGGCACCCCCGGCTTCATCATTGAGCGTGAGATCGCCATGATCGGCGGCCGCCGCACCTATGAGCTGGTGTTCGAGGATTGCCGCGTGCCGGCCCGCCAGGTGCTGGGCACGCTGGGCCAGGGCTACACGCCGATGCAGTTGCGCCTGAACGTGCGCCGCATTGAAATGGCCGCCAAGCTCATCGGCATGTCGCGCCGCGCCATGCACATGATGCTGGAACACGTGAAGCAGCGCGTGACCTTCGGCCAGAAGCTGGCCGACCGTCAGGCCATCCAGTGGTGGATCGCCGATGGCGCCACCAAGATCCACGCCTGCCGGCTGATGACCCACAATGCCGCCCGCACGCTGGATGCCGGTGGTGATGTGCGCGGCGAGGCCAGCATGATCAAGGTGTTCAGCACCGAGATGGCGACCGAGATCCTCGACAACGCCATGCAGGCCTTCGGCGCCATGGGCATGACCAAGGAACTGCCCTTGCAGGTCATGGCCGCGCAGGTCCGCGTCATGCGCATCTATGAAGGTCCGACCGAGGTGCACCGCATGTCGCTGGCGCGCCGGGTGCTGAAGGAAGGCATCTGAACCCGCCATGACCAACGCACCGCGCAATCTGCTGGGCTACGGCCTCAACCCGCCTCGGCTTTCCTGGCCAGGCGGGGCGGCCTGCGCGGTTTCGGTGGTGGTGAATTACGAGGAAGGCGCCGAGCAGGCGGTGGCCGATGGCGATGCCGAGAATGAACGCATCGGCGAGGTCATCAGCGTGGTGCCGCCAGGCCGGCGGGACTACGGGCAGGAAGGCATCTTCGCCTACGGCCTGCGCGCCGGCCTGCCGCGCTTCCTGGAAGCGTTTGACCGCTATGGCGTGAAGGCCAGCTTCTTCATGTGCGGCCGCGCCGTCTCCCGCACGCCGGACCTGGCGGCCGAGGTGGTGCGTCGCGGGCATGAGGCCGCCAACCATGGCTGGCTGTGGCGCCCAAACGCCGACTACACCAGCCGCGAGGCCGAGGCCGCCGACCTGCTGCGCAGCGGCGCCGCCATTGAAGCCGCCACCGGCCAGCGCCCGGTGGGGTATTTCTGCCGTGGCAGCCAAAGCCCCTGGACCCGCGAGTTGCTGCAGGAACAAGGCTACCGCTACGACAGCAACGCCTTTGACGACGACCTGCCGTATTGGGACGGCGCCATGCTGGTGCTGCCCTACGCGCTGGACTGCAACGACATGAAGTTCTTCCACCCCAACGGCTTCGTGCTGCCCGAGCAATTCGTGGCCTACACCGAAGCCGCGCTGGACCAGCTGATCGAGGAAGGCGAGCGCGGCGTGCCGAAGATTCTCAACATCGGCCTGCACCTGCGCATCTGCGGCCGCCCGGCGCGGTTCCGCGCCGTCGAGGGTATCCTGGCCGCCCTGGCCAAACGCCGCCACAAGCTATGGGTAGCGCGCCGCTGCGACATTGCCGAAGCGGCGCGCGCCCAGCTTACTCGTTGAGACCCTTGCCCGGGTAGGGATGCACGGCGGCGAAGTGCTTGGCGATATCAATGCGCCGGGTAATCCACACGCCTGCACGAGACTGCATATGGTCCAGCAGGCGTTGCAGCCCCATGGCGCGGGCCGGGTGGCCAATCAGCCGCATATGCAGGCCGATATTCATCATCTTCGGCGTCCGCTTGCCTTCCTCGTACAGCATGTCGAAGGCGTCTCGGATGTAGCTGAACCACTGGTCGCTGGTGCCCATCCAATGCACGTACTTGCCGTCATTGTTCACCAGTGAATAGGGCACCACCAGGTGGCCCTTGCCCTCCACCGTGGTCCAGAACGGCAATTCCTCGCCGTAATAGTCGCTGTCGTACAGAAACCCGCCTTCCTCAACGACGAGGCGGCGGGTGTTCACCCCCGGCGAGTAGCGGCAGTACCAACCCATCGGCCGCTCGCCCACGGTCTCACGCAGGCTGGCCACGGCGCGGCGGATATGCTCGCGCTCGGTCGCCTCATCCATCTCGTAATGCTTCACCCAGCGCCAGCCGTGGCAGCACACATCCAGGTTGTTGTCGCGAATGGCCTGCGCCACCAGCGGGTTCCGCTCAATGGCCAGGGCGCAGCCGAAGATGGTGGGCTGCAAGCCGCGTTCGGTGAACAGGCGCAGCAGGCGCCAGAAGCCAACCCGGCTGCCATATTCAAACATGCCCTCGGCGGCCAAATCCCGCCCGCCGCTGCCGGCCTGGTTCAGCCCATGCGATTCGGTCAGCCCGGTTTCGGTAAAGCCTTCGCCATCCTGCACCGAAGGCTCGCTGCCTTCCTCGTAGTTGAACACGAAGTTCACCGCCAACCGCGCCCCGCCCGGCCATTGCGGGTCGGGCGGGTTGGGGCCGTAGCCAATGAAGTCGCGCTTCGGTTGGTAGCTCACAGCGTCACCTCGAATTCGGGAACCTGGGTGAACTCGTCATCGCCCGGCCGCCCGGTGCGCCACATGAAGATGGCGAAATGCGCCGTCTCATCCAGCACGGTGGAAGGGTGGTGCCAAACATCGGCGCCATAGGTCACGCCCTGGTTGGGACCGCACAAAAAGGCCCGGGCACGCGCCATGTCCGGCCCGCCATCCGCGCCATGCGGCGCCACAATGGCCAGCCAGCGCCCGGCCTTCTGCGGCACAAAGCTTTGCGAGGAAAACCGGTGCCGTTCCATGGTGGTGCTGCGCAGCGGCAGCCCGGCAATCGGCACCTTCACCGAAAGCGACAGGCTCGGCCTGGCCTGCGGCCGCAGGTTGCCCAGCGCATCTTCGAAATAGGTGCGGCCGGGCATGTCGGGCGCTTCCAGCACCTCGCCAAAGGCCATGAAGGCGGCGGAAGTGAGCGGTTCCAGTACCAGTCGCAGCATCAGCCTCGCATCCTTCTGGTCAGGCCGGTGAAGCGTTCCATCACCAGCATCAGCACGAAGGCCACGAGTATAAGCGTGCCCGAGACGGCGGCAACGCGCACATCCAGCGTGCTCTCCATCATGCCCCACATCCGTATCGGCAGCATGTCGGTCCGCGCCGAGGACAGGAACAACGAGACCGGCACATTATCCACCGAGGCCATGAAGGCGAGGAAAGCCCCCGCCGCTATCCCCGGCGCAATCAACGGCAGCGTTACCCGCCGGAACGTATAGAAGCTCGAAGCCCCCAGCGAAGCCGAGGCATCCAGCAGCGCCGGATCCCGCTGGCTGAGCGAAGCCCCAACGGTGCGCAGCACAAACGGCACCACCACAATCAGGTGCCCGCACACCAGCAGTTCCAGCGAAGGCCGGAACCCCAGGATGGAAAAATACATCAGCGCCGCCAGCCCAAAGGCCAGCCCCGGCAGCACCAGTGGCGACATGAAAAACGCATCCGCCAGCCGCACCCAACGCCCCTTGGCCTCGGCCA
>CANFIE010000135.1 GCA_947446625.1 Acetobacteraceae bacterium
CAAAGACCACCGCGCCCAGTTCATCGGCCTTCTGCCAAATCGGGTCGAAGCTGCGATCCGACAATTCCTTGGCGCCAACCTCGGCGCCCACGGCAATGCCCTTCAGCCCCTGGTCGCGGATGGCAATCTCCATCTCGCGCACTGCCAGTTGCGGATCCTGCATAGTCAGCCCGGCGAAACCGGCGAAGCGGTCCGGGTGGGCGGCGCAGAGCGCAGCCATGCTTTCGTTGGTCTTCTTCACCACCGCGGCGGCTACGTCGCGCGCGGCGCCGTACCAGTGCGGGTTCACCGAAAGCACTTCCATGTCCACCTTCTGGCGGTCCATGGCGGCAAAGCGTTCCTCGACGCTGTCGATCGGAGATTCGCGCGCGCCGGGCGGGCCGGCGTTCAGCTGGGCGCGGGTGATGCCCTGCAGGGCGGCGGCTTCGGGGAAGACGCAATGCGCATGCACGTCGATGGTCTTCACCCGGCGGCCACCCACCGCCACGGCCTGGCGTTGCGGCCGCGCCCCTTGGCCATGCGCGCTTTGCAGCAGCCCGCAACCGCAGAACAGCGCCCCGGCGGCGCCCAGCAAATTCCGGCGAGAGGTCATGGAATCTTCCCCCTGGTGTTATGGTTTCCTGCCCACAGGCTGGCGCGGATTTCAGCCCGATGCCAGCATGAATCGATGCTGCGGCGCGTCAACGCCGCCAATCGCCCCGCTGCGCCCGTGGCAGGCCCAGGTTTTCGCGCAGCGTCGTGCCCTCATATTCGCGGCGGAACACGCCCCGGCGCTGCAATTCCGGCACCACCAGCCGCACGAAATCCTCATAGGTGCCGGGCATATGCGTGGCCGAAAGCACGAAGCCGTCGCAGGCGCCGCCGTGGAACCATTCCTCCATCTGGTCCGCCACATCTGTGGCGGTGCCATGGAATACCGGGAATTCCCGAATGGTGCCGCGGGCCGAGAACGTCACGAAGTCCCGCACCGTGGGGTTGCGCTTGCCGGAAAGCTGGATGACGCGGTCCCGGATGGCCTGCAGGCCCTGGATGCTCGCCAGGTCCTCATCGGTCATCACATCATCCATGCCCTTCTTGGCGAAGTCGAAGTTCAGCACCTCGGAAAGCAGCGCCAGCCCGTCGATCGGTTTGGCCAGCCCCTCGATCAGCGCCAGCTTCTCCTGGGCAATCTCCCGCGTCTCGCCCACCACGGCGTAAACGGCGGGGCATACGCGCACGGTTGCCGGGTCTCGGCCGGTGGCGGCCACCTGGGCCTTGAACTCGCCATACACCTTCTTGCCCATGGCCAGGTTGGGGTAGATCACAAAGATCAGGTCGCCCCATTGCGCCGCAAAGCTGCGCCCCCGGCCGCTCTGCCCGGCCTGGATCAGCACCGGCCGGCCCTGCGGCGTGGGCGGCACGGTGAACGGCCCGTGCGACTGGAACCATTGTTCCTTGTGCCCCAGCGCATGCACCTTGTCGGGGTTGGCGAAAATGCCGTTGGCGCGATCCTCGATGATCGCGTCATCCTCCCAACTGTCCCAATGGCCCAGCACCACGCGCATGAACTCATCGGCGCGGTCGTAGCGCAGGTCATGCGGCAGGTGTTCGCTGCTGCTCATGTTGCGCGCCTCGCTGTCATTCAACGAGGTCACCACATTCCACGCCACGCGCCCGCCCAGCATATGGTCCAGCGTGCTGAACAGCCGGGCCACATGGTAGGGCTCGTAATAGGTGGTGGAATAGGTGCCGCCGAGGCCGAGATGCGTCGTCGCCAGCCCCATCGCGGTCAGCAGCGGAATCAGGTCCAGCTTCACCACCCGAATGCCGTTGCGCACCGCCTCGGCATGGTTCTGGCCATAGCCATCGGGCATCGCCAGTCGGTCGTCAAAGAAGGCCAGGTGGAACTTCCCCGCCTCCAGCGTGCGGGCAATGCGCTGGTAGTATTCCGGGCGCAGATAGTCCTGCATGGTGGACGGATGCCGCCACGAGCCGGGATAGTTGGAGCAATTCTGAGCCTGCAAAAAGGCCACAAGCGCCATCTGGCGGGCAGCGGTCATGCGATTATTCCTGGCGTTCCAGCCCGCAGCTTTGCGCGGTGGCGGCTGGCCTGTAAAGCTGCCGCCAATGAATGGTGGGAGGAATGCGCGGATGGATGAAGCAGCGAAGGGCGCCTTGGCCGGCGTCAGGGTTCTGGACCTGGCAACCTTCATCGCCGCGCCCTATGCCGCCACCGTCATGGCCGAATTTGGCGCCGATGTGGTGAAGGTGGAAATCCCCGGCAGCGGCGACCCCACGCGCAAATTCGGCAGCGTCACCGAATGCGGTGAAACCCTGCCCTGGCTGTCGGAGAGCCGCAACAAGCGCAGCATCGCGCTGGATTTGCGCACGCCCGAAGGCGCCGCCACGCTGAAGCGCCTGGTGGCGGTGGCCGATGTGGTCTGCGAGAATTTCCAGCCCGGCACGCTGGAAGCCTGGGGCCTGGGCTGGGAGGATCTGCGCGCCATCAACCCACGCCTGGTCATGCTCCGCGTCTCCGGCTATGGCCAAACCGGGCCCTATAGCGGCCGCCCCGGCTTTGGCCGCATCGCCAATGCCTTCGGCGGCATCTCCTTCCTGGCCGGGGAACCGGATGGCCCGCCGGTCACCCCCGGTTCCGCCACGCTGGCGGACTACATGTCCGGCCTCTACGGCGCGCTGGGCGTGATGATGGCACTGCGCGCCCGAGACGCCGGCGCGCCGGGCCAAGTGGTGGATATCGGCCTGTATGAAAGCATCTGGCGCATCCTGGATGAACTCGCCCCGGCCTATGACCTGTTCGGCAAAATCCGCCAGCGCATGGGCGCCGCCACGGTGAATGTGGTGCCGCACAGCCACTATCCCACTGGCTGTGGCCGCTGGGTGGCCATTGCCTGCACCAACGACAAGATCTTCGCCCGCCTTTGCAGCGTGATGGGCCGCGACGACCTGGCCGCGCCGGACCGCTTCGCCACCCTCGCCCAGCGCGATATCGCCCGCGCCGAGGTGGATGGCATCGTGACGGACTGGACTCGCAACCTGACGCGCGAACAGGTACTGAGCGCCTGCGAGGCCGGACAGGTGCCCTGCGGCCCGGTCTATTCGGTGGACGAGATCTTCACCGACCCACACTACGCCGCGCGCGAAAACATCCTGCGCATCGCCGACCCGCGCCTGGCCAAGCCGCTCGCCATTCCCGCACCGGTGCCGCGCCTGACCGGCACGCCCGCCCAGGTGCGCTGGCTCGGCCCGCCTCTGGACGCACACCGCGCCGAAATCCTGCGTGAATGGCTGGGAGAAGCATGACCATGGGCCCGAATCGCAGCTTTCTGTTTGCCCCTGGCGACCATGCGCGCCGGGTGGAAAAGGCGCTGACCCTGGCCGCCGATGCGGTGATCCTGGATCTTGAGGATGCCGTTGCCATCAGCAACAAGGTGGCAGCCCGCGCCCTGGTGGTGGCCGCCTTGCAGGCGTCGCGCCGTCCGCATGGCTATGTCCGCGTCAACAGCTTCGACACACCCTTCTGCTTTGGCGACATCCAGGCCGTGGTGGTGCCGGGGCTGGATGGCATTGTGCTGCCGAAGCTGGAGGACGCCGCCCAACTGGTGGCCGTCCACTGGATGCTGCGCGCCCTGGAACGCGAGCGCGGCCTGCCCGAAGGCGGCATCGACCTGATGCCGATCATCGAAACCGCCCGTGGCCATGTCGCGGTGCGCGAACTCGCCCGCACCGCCGCCACGCTGGGTGGCCGGGTGCGCCGCCTGGCCTTCGGCGCGGGCGACTACACACTCGACCTCGGCATGGCCTGGTCGCTGGAGGAAGCCGAGCTGGCCCCGGTACGCGCCGAGATGGTGCTGGCCAGCCGCAACGCGGAGTTGGAACCGCCGGTTGATACGGTCTGGATCGAACTGCGCGAAGCCGAGGCCTATGTCCGCAGTTGCGCCCGCTCGGTCGCCATCGGCTTCCAGGGCCGCATGTGCATCCACCCGGACCAGATCGACCCGGCCCACGCTGCCTATTCCCCCCCCGCCGAGGAGGTGGCCCGCGCCGAACGCATGGTTGCCGCCTTCGCAGTAGCCGAGGCGCAGGGGCTGGCGGCCATCCAGCTGGAAGGCCGCTTCATCGACTATCCCATCGTGCAGCGCGCCGAACGGGTGCTGCAATTGCACCGCAGCATCCAGGCCAAGAAAAGCTAGGCCAGGCGGAAGACCGGCAGGCCCAATTCCGGGTCGGTGGTTTCATGGAAGGCCACCTGCACGGCGGCCCCCATGGTCACCGCCTCGGCCGGGCAATCAACCACGTTTGAAAGCATCCGCACGCCTTCCGCCAACTCAATGACGGCGACCACATAAGGCGCGTGGTCCTTCCATTCCGGCTGCACCGCGCGCCGTACGATGGAAAAGGAAACCACCTTCCCCGCGCCGCTGCATTCGCGCCAGGTCAGCGGCGTTTGGCAATGCGGGCAGGCGCCGGCGGGCGGCCAATTCCAGGCCGCGCAAGGCTCGCAATACGGCATCAGCAGCCGGCCCTCGCGCGCGGCCTTCCAGTGCGGCGCGGCTTCGCGGTTGCCGCGTGGGGCCGAATGGATCATCGCCATGGCCTCAGCCCTTTCCCAGCAGCAGCGTGCCATGCGTGGCGAAAACGCCGCCCATGCCATGCGTCAACGTCGTCTCCACCTTCGGTAATTGCCGCTCCCCGGCCTGGCCTCGCAGTTGCACCACCGCTTCCACCAGGTTGGAAATCCCCGCCGCCCGGCCCGGATAGCCATGGCTCAGCAGCCCGCCATGAATATTCAGCGGCAGTCGCCCGGTGGCGTTGAACTCACCATTGCGGAAGGCAGCGCCCGCGCCACCACGCGGCGCCAGGCCCAGCGCCTCGATATTCATCAACAGGGCGATGGTGAAGCAGTCATATACCAGCGCCAGGTCGATGTCGCTGGCCGCCCGCCCTGCCTGCGCCAGCGCATCGCGCAACGAAGGCCCAGCACCACTTTCTGTGAGTGAAGCTGCAGCCGAAAGATGCAGCCGCGCCGCGCAGAAGCCAGCGCCCAGCACGCGCACCACCGGCTGGCGCAAATCCCGCGCCCGCTCCAGGCTGGTCACCACCACGGCGGCGCCACCATCGCTTACCGGCGTGCAGTCCAGCAGACGCAGCGGGTCGGCAATCATCTGCGTGGCGCGGTAGCTTTCCAGCGTCATGGGCTGGCGCATATGCGCGTTGGGGTGCGCCATGGCGTGGCGCCGGTCATGCATCGCCGCCGCCGCCAAGTCCTCATCGGTGCAGCCGAACTCATCCATGTAGGCGCGGGCGCAAATGCCAAACAGCGACGGCACCGAAGGCCCATAGGGCCGCTCGATATCCGGGTGCACCGGCCCGGCATCGGCCAGCGTGTTCACATAGGCATTGCGGCTCACCACGCTCAGCGGCATGTCGGCGGAAACCACCAGCACGGTCTTGGCCCGCCCGCCGGCAATCATCATCCGCGCCATGTCGGTCATCACTGCTGGCGCCGCGCCGCCGCCTTCCACCGTCAGGGCTACGGGCGGCGCAATGCCCATGAACTCCGCCAGCGCGGTGGCATGAATCAAATACGGGTCCGAGCGCGGCGACAGAGTGATGATCGCATCCACATCGCGCGCCTCCAGCCCGGCATCCGCCAGCGCCATGCGCGCCAGGCCGGAATGCAGCCCCATGGGCGTCACCCCCGGCATCTTGCCTTGCGGCAACTCGGCAATGCCAACAATCGCGGTCTCTGTCATGGCGCCTGCTCGTTGATCAGCCAACGGGGTTTCCAGCCACCGGCGCCGTAGAGCCGATGCTGCATCTCAGCTGGCGTGCACAGCGCAACGCTGTCCAGCCGCAACTCCACGGTGCCGAACACCAGGGCGCGGAAGCGCTCGGCATCCAGCCCTTCCAGCAGGTAGCCACGAATGCTCAGCTTGCCGTGCTCGTCGCCGATGATCTCAATCTGGTAGCTGTCACGCGGCATCACGGTTTCAATCGCCGCGCGCAGCTCGGCCAAATCCACCCGCGCGCCCTTCACCTTGATGAAATCCGCCACCAGCCTGCGGAAGGGCGGGAACAGCCGTGGCACGGTCAGCCCGCAGCCGGGGCAGGCATCGTAGCGCACGCCACCGTCAATGGTATCGCCGCTCCAGTAGCGCAAAATCACCGTGCCGTGCCAATCGATATGGCTCCACACCAGCACGCCGGGCTTGCCCGGTTCGGCCGGCAGCTTGGTATCGGGGTCGATCAGCTCGATGAAGTAGTGCTGCGGGTCCACATGCAGGCCCATGCCTTCATCGCATTCGCGAAAGCCGCCAGACTTCAACTCGGTGCTGCTCATGCCCTGCACCAGCTTGGCACCCGGCGCGCCCAGCTTCACCAGCGCGGCCCGAATGCTGGCGGCATAGCCCTCGCTCAGCGCCTCGGCCGAAGCACTGAGCAATTGCAGCGCCGGCAGCCCGGCAATGCGGCCCTCGGCCTGCAACGCCACCGCCGTTTCCAGCCAGTTCACCAGATAGCTCGACGTGCCATACAGCGCCTGCGTGCCATCCTTCGCCGCCACCAGCACCTGGTTCTCGGTACTCACCGTGCGCCCGCCCATCATAGCGCGCAGCGGCTGGCCGTTGAGGATGGGCACCAGCAGGTTGCCGTAGAAACCCAAATGCTCCCCCGCCGGCAGCAGCGACATGAAGCGCTGCTCAGGCGACCAATGCACCATGTTGTGGTGGAACAGCGCGCAGCGCTTGAACGGCCCGTGCAGGTCGCTCAGCGTATAGCTGGACTGCGCCGCATTGCCGGTGGTTCCGCCGGTGCGGGTGTACAAAATCGGCTGCCAGTCATGCAGGAACGCCCGATACTGTCGCTCCTCCGCGCTCACCGGCGGCTCGATATCGCCGGCCTCAGCTGCCATGCGCTCGCCCTGCGCGTGGTAGCGCGCCATCTCGCTCGGCGCTATTTCCGCCACGCGTGGGTCGGCCTTGCGGCCCGGGTAATTCGGCGCCAGCACGAAATCGGCAAAGCCGTCGCGCAACTCATCCTTGCTGGTAAAGGGCACCTTGTTCGCCCAGTCCGCCTCGGTGGCAATATCCTCGGCAGTCAGTCCCAGCGCGGCAAAGCGCGCTCGGTAAAACGGCGAATAGCGCAGCACCTCGCGGCCCAGAAAGTCACGCAGCCGGGCGAAGCTTTCCGCCCGCTGCGCCTCGGGCGTCACGCCACGGCAGCGCAATGCGCTCATGCCCGCACCGTGAAGTGATTCACCGGCCGTTGCAGCCCCAGATGTTCGCGCAAGCTCGCCCCCTCATATTCCGTCCGCATCGCGCCACGGCGCTGCAATTCCGGCACCACCATCTGGCAGAAATCGTCAAACCCACCCGGGAAGAAAGACCCTTGGATGATGAAGCCATCCGCCGCTTCCGCCGCAATCCAGGCTTGCATCATATCCGCCACCTGCGCCGGCGTGCCTACCACCTGGGCCGAGCCACGCGAGCCAGCATAGCGCTCATACAGCTTGCGGAGTGAAAGCCCTTCGCGCTGCACCAGCGCCCGCATCGCCGCCAGCCGGCTGGGGCTGGCAATGCTCTCGGTCGGAATCCGCTCCCACGGTATCGGCCCATCCAGCGGCAGCCCGGAAAGATCCGCCCCGCCCAATTCCACGCTCACCAATTCGCGCCCCACATCGGGATGAATCAGAGACTGCAGATAGTCGAACTTCTCCCGCGCCTCGGCCTCGGTTGGCGCCACGGTCACGTTCAGCCCGGCCATCATCTTCAACTGGTCTGGCTGGCGGCCATACTTCGCCATCCGCCCCTTCACATTGGCGTAGAAGCCCTGCGCATCCTCCATCCTAAGCTTGGAGAGGAACACAACCTCGGCCGTCTCAGCCGCCAACTCCATGCCATCCTCGCTGGCGCCGGCCTGGCAAATCACCGGCTGGCCCTGCGGCGGCCTGGCCAGGTTCAGCGGCCCGCGCACCTTGAAGAAACGGCCCTCATGGTTCAGCGCATGCAGCTTGGCAGGGTCGAAATACTCACCCGTCGTGCGGTCGCGCAGAAAGGCATCATCCTCCCAACTGTCCCACAGCCCCTTCACCACGCCCACGAATTCGCGCGCCCGCTCGTATCGGTCATTCACGTCGTAATGCGCGTCGCGGTTGAAGTTGTGGCTGGCCGAGACATTCGCCGTCGTCACCACATTCCAGCCAGCGCGGCCATTGCTGATGTGATCCAGTGTGCCGAACAGTCGCGCCACATTGTACGGCTCATAGTAGCTGGTGGAGGCGGTGCAGACCAAGCCCACCTTCTCCGTCACCGCCGCCGTCGCGCTCAGCAGGCTAATCGGCTCGAAATGCGCCATGTATTGCGGCCAGCGCCGCAAGGCGCGCATGTCGCCATCACGCGTGCCCACCGTGTCGGCCATGAACACAAAGTCGAAGCGCGCCGCTTCCGCCGCCTGCGCCATGCGCACGAACCAGCGGAAATTATGCCCGCCATCAATCTGCGCTTCGGGGTGCATCCAGGCCGCCACATGCTGGCCCATGGAGGGAAAATGTGCGCCAAGCGCCATCCGTTTCATGCTCGTTCTCTCCCTTCCGCCGCGCAGGGTAGGGTCCCCGGGGCGCTACGCCAAGCCACCCGCTTGCCCTGGGCCATGCCGCCAAGCCATGATCCGCCGCAATCGAGGGAAGGGAATGCCATCATGAGGTTCACCAGGTCCGCCCTGTTGCGGGGCGGCGCCGCGCTGCTGGCCACGCCTGCGCTGGCGCAGGAAGCGGCTTTCCCCAACCAGCCCATCCGCATGATTGTGGGCTACGCCCCCGGCGGCAACACCGATGTCCCGGCCCGGCTGTTCTGCACCGAACTCGCCCGTATCCTCGGCCAGCCCGTGGTGGTGGAAAACCGCCCCGGCGCTTCCGGGGTGCCGGCGGCGCAGGTGGTGCAGCGCGCCCGGCCCGACGGCCACATGCTGCTCTGGGCCACCTCGGCCAGCCACAGCGTCTCGGTGGTGGCCATGGCGCCGCTGGCCTATGACCCGGTGAAGGACTTCTCCCCCATCACCCTCATCAGCCTCGACCCCAATGTCATCGTCAGCGGCCCGGCCTTTCCCGCCACCACCTTGCCGGAATTGCTGGCCTACTTGAAGGCCCATCCCGGCACGCCCATCGGCACCTCGGGCCC
>CANFIE010000136.1 GCA_947446625.1 Acetobacteraceae bacterium
GAAGCGCTGGCAAAGCGCTGGGGCGCGGCGCAGCACCTGCCCGGCTTCCGCCCGCGTGGCGCCAGCGAGCCGCTCAGCCTGATATCGCCAGCCTCGGACAAGCGGGTTTCCTCCACCCTGCTGGGCGCCAACCCACCGCCACCGCTGCTGATGCACCCTGACGACGCCGCCGCCCGTGGCCTGGGCAGCGCCAGCCAGGTGCGCGTGTTCAACAGCCTGGGCGCGGTGGTGTTGCCGCTGGTGGTCACCACTGCCGTGCCGCCCGGCGTGGTTTCCTCGGAAAAGGGCGCCTGGTTGACCAGCAGCTCCACCGGGCAGACCATCAGCGCCCTGGTCTCGGCGGATGACCGCGCCGACCTTTGCGACGGCGCCTGCTACAACGACACGGCGGTGGAGGTTGCCGCCGCCTAATAAGGGGGGAAACAAACATGGTCGAACTGCTGGGCTTTGGTGACTACCGCTACGAAGCGGTGCCCAATTGGGGCCGCCTGCCGGAGGGCTGGAGCTTCAAGGAGGTGGCCGCCGTCGCCACGGACAGCCGCGACCGTGTCTATGTCTTCAGCCGGGGTGAGCATCCCATCACGGTGTTCGACCGCGAAGGCAACTTCCTGAACTCATGGGGCGAGGGGCTGTTCAAGCGCGCCCATGGCCTGCACATGGATGCCGACGACATTCTGTGGTGCACCGATGACGGCGACCACAGCGTGCGCAAATGCACACTGGATGGTCGGGTGCTGCTGACGCTCGGCCTGCCCGGCACCGCGGCGCCGTACATGAGCGGCAAGCCGTTCAACCGCTGCACCCACACCGCGCTGTCACCCGAAGGCGATATCTACGTCTCCGACGGCTACGGCAATGCGCAGGTGCACAAGTACAATGCCCAGGGCAAGCACCTGTTCTCCTGGGGCGGCTCAGGCACCGACCCCGGGCAATTCAACCTGCCGCACAACATTGTCTGCGACGCCGCCGGCACCGTGTACGTGGCGGACCGTGAGAGCCACCGCGTGCAGTTGTTCGACCCCAACGGCAAATACCTGACGCAGTGGAACAACCTGCATCGGCCCTGCTCGCTGTTCCTTGGCAAGGGGGCCTGCCCGGTTTGCTATGTGGGTGAGCTTGGGCCGGCGCTGGCGGTCAACATCAAGGCGCCCAATATCGGCCCCCGCGTCAGCGTGCTGGACATGTCGGGCAAGCTGCTCTCACGCTTCGGCGAGTTGGGCGAGGGCGATGGCCAGTTCTATTCACCGCATGGTCTGGCGGTGGACAGCCATGGCGACATTTACGTGGGTGAAGTCAGCTTCACCGCCTGGCCACGCTACCATGACGGCAAGCCGACGCCGCCGGGTGTACGGTCGCTGCAAAAGTTCAAACGCGTTCAAGCCTGAAGATCCAAGGGGAAAGAAGCAATGTCCGCTGCACTGAAGCCCAGCATGACCGATGGCGAATGGCAGGCCCGCTGCGACCTGGCCGCGCTCTACCACGTCACCCAGCACCTCGGCTGGACCGACCTCATCAACACCCACATGTCGGTGCGGGTGCCGGGTGAGCCGAACCACTTCCTCATCAACCTGTATGGCGAGATGTTCGACGAGATCACCGCCTCCAGCCTGGTGAAGATGGACCTGGAAGGCAATGTGATTGGCGACCAGGGCAAGTTCAACGCAGCTGGCTTCACCATCCATAGCGGCATCTACAAGGCCCGGCCCGATGCGAATTGCGTGATGCACACGCATACCCGCGCTGGTGCCGGGCTCTCCACCATTCGTGGTGGCCTGCGGCCCATCAGCCAGGATGCGCTGCATGTGCTGGATGACGTGATCTACCACGAATATGGCGTGCCGGCCTCGAAAGAGGAATGCGAGGAGCTGGGCCGTTCCTGCGCCACGGGCAGCTGCGTCGTGCTGCTCAACCACGGGCTGCTGACGCTGGGCCACACGGTGCACGGCGCGCTGATGCGGCTGTACATGCTGGAGCGCGCCTGTGAGGTGGAGATCATTGCCCGGCAACTGGGTGAGCCGCCGGTGCTGGTGCAGGACTACATCATTGAACGCGCCGCCAAGCGCATGAAGCAGATGCGCCTGACCGACGAGTATGGCCGCATGGAATGGGATGGCCTGGTGCGCCAGGTGGACCGCAAGGGCTTCAACTACCGGCGCTGAACAAAGGCTAGCCCCGATGAAGATCATCGACGCCCAGGTGCATATCTGGGGCAGCGGCATGCCGGGCGGGCATCATCGCCAGGTGCCGGTGTACAGCGTTGAGGAATTACTGGCGGAGATGGACGCCGCCGGCATTGACGGCGCGCTGATCCACCCGCCGCAAAGCTGGGACCCCAGCGCCAACCAAGTGGCCGAGCGCGCCGCCTGGCGCTACCCGGAGCGCTTCGCCATTCTCGGCCAGGTGCCGCTGGAAACGCCGGAGGCCAGCCGCGCCCTGTTGCAGCACTGGCGCCAGCGCCCCGGCCAGAAGGGGTTGCGCTACCCGTTGGTGCGGCCGGAACAGGCCGAATGGCACCGCGATGGTACCATGGACTGGCTCTGGCCCGAGGCCGAGCGGCTGGGCCTGCCGATTGCCACCATGGCCGGGCGCTTCCTGCCGGAGTTCCGCGCCATTGCGGAACGCCACCCGAGCCTGCGCCTGATCATCGACCATCTGGGCCTGGTGCGGGACGGCAAGGATGCCGCTGCCTTCGCCAACCTTGATGAACTCTGCGCCTTGGCGCGGCTGCCCAACGTGGCCATCAAGGCCACCGGCGCGCCGGGCTATTCCTCCCAGGGCTACCCTTACGCCAACCTGCATGACGGCCTGCACCGGCTGTTTGATGCCTTCGGTCCGCGCCGCTTCTTCTGGGGCACCGACATTACCCGCATGCCCTGCAACTGGCGCCAATGCGTCACCATGTTCACCGAGGAACTACCCTGGCTGCGTGGCCATGACCTGGAATGGGTGATGGGCCGTGGCATTTGCGAATGGATCGATTGGGATATCGCGGCATGAAAGTCGGCATCTTCCTCAATACCCAGTTCCCGGAAGGCGAGAGCCTGCGCGACAAGCTGCCGCTCATGCAGGATCAGGTGCGTATTGCGCGTGACGCAGGCTTTGCCTCGATCTGGTTCCCGGACCACTACCTGATTGGCCCGATCCAGATGCCGCAGCCGATGCTGCTGGCCACCTGGTTGCTGCGCGAGGCCAAGGGCATGGTGATCGGCCCAAATATCCGCATCCTGCCGCTGCTCAGTCCCGCTTTGGTGGCCGAGGAAGCGACGACGCTCGACCTGCTCTCCGAGGGCAACTACGTGCTGGGTGTTGGCCTGGGCTACCGGCAGGAGGAGTTTACCGCCTTCAACGTGCCGATTGCCGAACGTGCCTCGCGCTTTGCCGAGAGCATTCCGCTGATCCGCCAGCTGTTTACCGAGACATCGGTGACGCACCAAGGCAAGCACTACAAGCTCGACAATGTCAGCCTCTCCTGCCCACCGGTCACGCCCGGCGGCCCGCCGATTTACGTTGCCGCCATGGTGGATGCGGCGGTGAAGCGCGCCGCGCGGTTGGGCGATGCCTGGCTGATCGTGAACTCCGCTGATCTCGCCACCATCAAGGCGCAGATGGTGGTGTATCGCGCCGCCTGCGCCGAGGTCGGCCGGACCCCGCGGGAATACCCCATCACGCGCGAATGCTATGTCGGCAGCAGCCACGCCACGGCGTATGAGGAATGCCGCCGCGCACTGCACTATAAATACGCCGCCTATGCCAGCTGGGGCCTGACCAAGCAGAGCACCGACCTTGAGATGTTCGGCATGCCCTTCGAGGATTTTGTGAAGGACCGCTTCATCATCGGCGACAAGGTGAGCGTGAGGGAGGAAGTGGCGCGATACCGCGAGGAGCTGGGCGTGGACCACTTCATCATGCGCGTGCAGTGGCCGGGGCTGGAGCAGGACAAGGTGCTGGCCAGCATTCGCCGCCTGGGGGAAATCTTCGCATGATTCCGCTTTCGGTACTCGACCTTTCGCCAGTGCCCGAAGGGCTGGAAGCCGGCGACGCGCTGCGCAACTCCGCCGATCTGGCGCGCCATGCCGAGGCGCTGGGCTACAATCGCTATTGGATGGCCGAGCACCACAACATGCCCGGCATTGCCAGCGCCGCCACCGCCGTGGCGCTGGCGCATGTGGCGCAGGGCACCCGGCGCATTCGCCTTGGTGCCGGCGGCGTGATGCTGCCCAACCACGCGCCCTACATCATCGCCGAGCAATTCGGCACGCTTGATGCGCTTTACCCTGGGCGCATTGATCTTGGCCTGGGCCGCGCCCCCGGCAGCGACCAGATTGCCGCCCGCGCCATGCGCCGCAACCTGGAGGGCGCCGATGACTTCCCGCAGGATGTGATGGAGCTGATGCGCTATTTCGAAGCGCCGGAGCCCGGGCAGTCACTCCGCGCGATTCCCGGTGCGGGCAGCAATATTCCGGTCTGGATTCTCGGCAGCAGCACCTATGGCGCGCAGCTGGCCGCCATGCTGGGGCTACCCTATGCCTTCGCCAGCCATTTTGCGCCGCAGATGATGATGGATGCCATCGCCATCTATCGCCGCAGCTTCCGGCCCTCGCCGCATCTTGCCGCGCCGTATGTCATGCTCGGCGTCAGCATCGTGGCTGCCGAGACGGATGCAGAGGCGCGCTTCCTGTTCTCGTCGTTGCAGCAAAGCTTCATCAACCTGCGCACCGGCCGGCCTGGCAAGCTGCCGCGCCCAGTCGAGGGCTTCGACACCAACCTGGACCCACGCGCCCGCGCCGTACTGGCGCAAACCCTTTCCTGCGCCGTGGTGGGTGGGCCAGAGACGGTACGCCGTGACCTGGCCGCCTTCATCGCCCATACCGGCGCCGATGAGCTGATGGTCACGGCGAATATCCATGACCATGGCGCGCGCAGGCGCTCCTTCGAGATTCTGGCCCACGCGCACCAGGGAATGGCCGCAGCAGCATGAGCTTTCAACGCACCCCCGAGCAGGAAGAAATTCGCGCCGAAACGCTGCGCATCTGCGCCGACTTTCCCGATGAATATTGGCTGCGCAAAGATCGCGAAGCCACCTTCCCGGAGGAATTCTTCACCGCCATGGCGCGCGGCGGCTGGCTGGGCATTGCCATGCCCACTGAGTATGGCGGCGGTGGCCTGGGCATTACCGAAGCCGCCATCATGATGCAGGCAGTGGCCGAATCTGGCGCCTGCATGTCGGGCGCTTCGGCCATTCACATGAATATCTTCGGCCTCAACCCCGTGGTGGTGTTTGGTACCGAGGAACAGAAGCGCCGCATGCTGCCGCCGCTGATCGCCGGGCAGGACAAGGCCTGCTTCGGCGTGACGGAGCCCAATGTTGGCCTCAACACCACGCAGTTGAAGACCCGCGCCGAACGGCAGGGCGACCGCTACATCGTCAACGGCCAGAAGATGTGGATAAGCACTGCGCAGGTGGCCAACAAAATCCTGTTGCTGGCCCGCACCACGCCGCTGGATCAGGTGCGCAAGAAGACCGACGGGCTTTCGCTGTTCTACACCACGCTCGACCGCGCCAAGGTGGAAATCCGCGTCATCGAGAAGATGGGCCGGCATGCGGTCGACTCCAACATGCTATTCTTCGACGGCCTGGAGATTCCGGCCGAGGACCGCATTGGCGAGGAGGGCCGTGGCTTCCACTACATTCTGCACGGCATGAATCCGGAACGCATCCTGATCGCCGCCGAGGCCGTGGGCATTGGCCGCGCCGCGCTGAACAAGGCCAGCAACTATGCCAAGCAGCGCGTGGTTTTCGGCCGGCCGATTGGGCAGAACCAGGGCATTCAGCATCCGCTGGCGCGCGCCTGGGCACATCTGGAAGCTGCCGACCTGATGACCTGGAAGGCGGCCGACCTGTACGACCGTGGCTTGGAATGCGGGGCCGAGGCCAATGCGGCCAAATACCTGGCCGGCGAGGCCGGCTTCACCGCCGCCGAGACCGCGGTGATGACCCATGGCGGCATGGGCTATGCGCAGGAATACCATGTGGAACGCTACCTGCGCGAAAGCCTGATACCGCGCATCGCGCCGGTCTCGCGCGAGCTTATCCTCAGCTTTATCGCTGAGAAGGTACTGGGCCTGGCCAAATCTTACTGAGTCTGCGTGAGCCTGTTGCCAGCGCCGTTTTGGGCGCTGGCGTTTTGGTTCAGGCGAAGACCAGGCTGTGGTGGTCGGTGAGGTTCTGCGGGTTGACCAGGCCGAGGCCGATGAGTTCGGCGACCACGGTGTGGTTGACCTGCACCTGAAGGTCGGCGCCGGAGATGTTGAAGCTGACATCGGCGGCGTTGACACCGTTGAGTTGCAGGTGGTCTCCGGCGTTGAGGTTGAAGCCGTAGATGTGCTCGATGCCGGCGCCGGCGGTGGGGGCGATGTAGAGGTTGTTGCCCTGGCCGCCATGGATGACGATGTCGCCGCCCAGGTGGCCGTCCACCGTGTTGCCCCAGCCGCTGAGCCAGATTTCGTCATGGCCACCACCGGCGATGACCGTGTCATTCCCGGCGCCGGCGTGGATGTTGTCGTCGCCGCTGCCGGTGCTGATGAGGTTGTTGTGGCCGTCGGCGTGCACGGTGTTGTTGCCATTGCCCAGGTGGATGGTGGTGCCGCCCTGGCTGCCCTCGACCAGGTCGTCGCCGTCTCCGGCCATGACGCTGTTGCCGTGGCCGCCGAGGGTGACGTGGATGTTGCCATTGCCGGCGATGACGCTGGACTGGCCGTCTCCGGTGGTGATGGTGCTGGTGTGGCCGGCGGTGGTTTCACCGATGGTGATGCTGTTGTTGTAGCCGGCCAGGGTGATGCTGTGGGCGCCGTCGCCGAAGTGGACTTCGGTTTGGCCGGCGGGGCCGGAGAGGGTGTTGTTGCCATGGCCGGCGGAGACGTGGTTGCCGCTGCCATGCACGATGATGGTGTTGTCGCCGTCACCGGCATCGATATGCGCCTGGCCCTGGCCGCCTTCGACATGGTTGTTGCCGTGGCCGGCGTGGATGGTTTCCTGCCAGCCGGAGGCGCGCAAGTCGTCGTCGCCGTCGCCACCGTTCAGCGTTTGGCCGCTGGCGCTGGTGCTGAGGACGATGGGCGCGACCGGCGGCAGGCCGGTGAGCTCGATGCTGGCGTCGCCAATGGCGGTGAGGCCGGCATTGTCGGCGACGGTGTATTCGAAGTCGAGCGGCAACGAGGCGCCAGGGGCCAGGCTGTCATAGGCGTGGTTCTGCGCCAGGGTGACATCGCCATTGGCGGTGATGCTGAACTGGGCGCCGCTGGCCAGGGTGATGGTGGTGCCGGCGGTGCCGGTCTGGCCTTCGATGGTGAAGGCGGTGACGTGCAGGGTGTCGCCGCTGTCGGGGTCCTGGTCGTTGGCCAGGACGTTGCCGAGCAGCGCGATGCCGGCCGCGGTGGTGGCGAGACTGTCGGCGGTGGCGACCGGGGCGTGGTTGGAGCCGGAGCCGCTGCCGGAGGAGCCGCTACCACCAGACGAACCGGAGCCGCTGCTGCCGCTGCCCGAGGAGCCGGAGCTGCCCGAACCCGAGCCCGAGCCCGACGAACCGGAGCCGCTGCTGCCGCTGCCCGAGGAGCCGGAGCTGCCCGAACCCGAGCCCGAGCCCGACGAGCCGGAACCGCTGCTGCCGCTGCCGGAGGAACCGGAGCTGCCCGAACCCGAGCCGGAGCCCGACGAACCGGAGCCGCTGCTGCCGCTGCCCGAGGAGCCGGAGCTGCCCGAGCCCGAGCCGGAGCCCGACGAACCGGAGCCGCTGCTGCCGCTGCCGGAGGAACCGGAGCTGCCGCCGCTGCTGGGCACGGCCGGGGCGGAGACGGCGCCAGCGAGGGCCAGCGTGGTGTCGTTGAAGTGGAGGTTCTCGACATCATGCAGCAGGTCGTGGCCGCCGGGCTTGGAGACTTCCCAGTCGCCATTGGCCAGGTGGGTGAGCGTGACGTCGGCGCGGTTGAGGTCGTAGGTCACCGTGTCGGTGCCGGCGCCGCCGTTGATGCTGTTGTTGCCATCGGTGCTGGTGAAGCTGTCGTCGCCACCATTGCCGATGAAGGTGCTGGCGCCGGTGCCGCCGACAAAGCTGTCATTGCCGCTGCCGCCAACCATGTAGTCGTCGCCGCCATGGCCGTTGAAGCTGGTGGCGGTGTTGCTGCCCACCGCGATGTCGTCGCCCTGCGCGCCGTAATAGGTGGTGACGCTGCTGCCGAGCACGACCGGCACCAAGGGATCATGCTTGCCGATGGCGCCGGGCGCGATGCTGCTTTCCGGGTGGTAGTTGATGCCGGGCAGCGGGCCGTTGCCCGGCTGCCAGCCGTTGAACACCAGCGCCTGGTTGGGGCCGAAGTAGAGCACGCCCATGCCGTTGACCATGCCGATGGCGGTGGGCGCGGCGTAGCCCCAGACCTCGATATGGTCGCCATTGCCGGGGTTGAAGTTCTCGATCCACTGCACGCCGTCGCCGGCCTGGTAGATGATGTCGGCGTTGCTGCCGGTGGCGTTGACGATGTCACCGATCTTGAAGTTGCTGAAGCTGCCGGCGTTGTAGCTGATGGTGCCGTTGTTGGTACCGCCGGCGAGGATGACGCCATCGGCCGCGGCGTGCAGGTAGTCGTCGCCCGCGCCGCCTTCGATGGTGCCGCTGGAGTGGTTGAACTCGAGGTTGTCGTTGCCCTCGCCGCCGATCATCAGGTCTCCGCCGAGATTGGGCAGCATGCCGCCGCCCGAGCCGAGGCCCTGCGCAGAACTGGAGCCGAGGCCCTGCGCGGAGATGGGGCCGCAGCCGCCGATGATGATGTCGTTGCCGGCGGTGCCTTCGATGTTGGCGCCGCCTTCGCCGGCCATCATGACCGCGCCGCCGGTGGGCCCGCCATTGAGCGAGGCATAGCCGGTGCCGGCGATGAGGAAGCTGCCGCCGGCATTGGCGTTGGCGGTCAGGCCGCCTTCACCACCGATGACATAGCTGCCCGAGGCGTTGAGGTTGACGTTGGCGCCGCCCTGGAACTGCACATGCACCGGGCTGGAGAAGGTGTAGCTGCCGCCGGGCAACATGGTGGTGGGCAGGTCTGCGACCGTGCCGGTTAGGTGGCTGAAGCCGGCA
>CANFIE010000137.1 GCA_947446625.1 Acetobacteraceae bacterium
CTCAATCACCCGGGCCCAGTCATGCATCATCAGCATGCGCCGGGTGTAGGGAAAGTCCGACATGAACACATCCGCCCGGCCGGACTGTACCTCCGCCTCTCGCGTGCGGGGGGCCTGCACCACCAGCAATTCCGCCTGCCGCAGCGTGCTGCGCATCAGCGGCTCCATCAGCGTACCCGCCGCCACCGCCACCGTAATGCCCGGCCGGTCGATATCCTCGAATGTCCGCACCCGGGTATTGTCCCGCGTGGTCACGCCAAACACCGGGCTGGACAGATAGGGCTTGGAAAACGCCATCCGCTCGGCCCGCGCCGGCAGCACGCCCACGCCCATCATGGCGATGTCGCAATCGCCCTTTTCAACCCGCGTCATGAACTCGGCGAAGTTGGTCTCCACAAAGCGCAGCGTCACCCCCAGCCGGGCGGCCAGGGCGCGCGCCATGTCGATATCAATGCCTTCCAGAATGCTGTTGCGCGGGTTGCGGTAGCTGATGGCGAAGTAGTCCGGCCACATGCACACCGCCAATTCCTGGCGCGCCCGAATGGAGATCAGCGCCGAGCGTGGCGGCTCGGGCGGGGGCGTGGCCGCCGGGGATTGTGCCGCCGCCGGGGGAAAGCCCTCGAAAATCAGGGCAAGACCGGCGATAATGCAGCTGATCATGAATCTGGACACGTTGCGCACCGCCATTCGTCGCTCCTTCAGGCTGGGCCCACCCGCCCCGCGTGAGCCGCGCCCCTGGCTGCTGTTTGGGGCCGCGGTTGCGCTGGTACTGGTGTGCCTTGTGGCCATTTACGGCATTGTCATGGCCCGCGGCCAGCGTGATGCGCTGGATGATGCCGAGGCGCTGACCCGCAGCGTGGCCGCCGCCCTGGCCGACCAGCTGACCCGCGCGACCCAGACGGTGGAATTGGTGCTGGCCGACGTGGCCGAGGGCCGTGGCGCCAGCTTCGCCGACCTGGCCGCCAACCGCCTGCCCGAGATTGCCCAGATGCGCGCCGTGCTGGCCACCGACGCCGCCGGCAATGTCAACCTTGCCAGCGTGGCGGCCCTGCGCGACCAACGGATTGGCGACCGCGAATGGTTCCGCCTGCTGCGCTTCGGCGGCCAGGCGCTGCGGCTGGGCGCGCCCGAGGCCGGGCGCTTCCTGGGGGATGGCGTTCGCGGCATCAATGAAACCCGGATCTGGTCCATCCCCATCGCCCGGGCCATCCGCTCGCCGCGTGGCGATTTCGATGGCGCCGCCGTGGCCCTGCTCAACCCCGATTATTTCATCGCCATCGCCCGCCGCTACGCCGATGCCTTCGGCGTCTCGGTGCGGCTGCACTCCTATTCCGGCCTGCTGCTGGCCCGGTCTGACGGCGGTGCGCAGGATATCGGCACGTTGAATGTCAGCGCCTGGCCGTTCCGGGATTTTCTGCCCCGGCGCGAAACCGGCAGCTTCCGCGGCCCGGACCAGGATGGCCAGGACGTCATCGCCAGCTTCGCCGTCACCCGCCAGGGCAGCTTCGTGGTGGAAGTGGCGCGCGAGCGGGCCGAGGCCTTCGCCAGCCTGCGCCGCCAGGGCGTGCTGCTGGCCGGTGGCGTGGGCGCGGCCGGGGTGGTGACGCTGCTGGCCCTGCTGCTGCTGGTGCGGCTGGCCGAAAAGCTGCAACGCCAAAGCCAGCGCCTGGCCGCCAGCGAGGCCGAGGCCCGCACCGCCAGCCAGGCGAAGGAGGATTTCCTGGCCGCCATGAGCCATGAAATCCGCACGCCGATGAACGGCGTGATCGGCATGGCCGGGCTGCTGCTGGATACCGAGCTGGAAAGCCTGCAACGCCGCTACGCCGAAACCATCCAATCCTCGGCCGAGCACCTGCTGGTGATCCTTAACGACGTGCTGGACTTCTCCAAGCTCGGCGCCGGCACCATGGACCGCGAGGAAATCCCCTTCAACATCGAGGCCGAGCTGGCCACCATCGCCGAGCTGTTCGCCCCGCGCGCCGGCGCCAAGGGGGTGGAGCTGGTCTGCACCCTGGCGCCGGACCTGCCCGCCCGCGTGGTGGGAGACCCCGGCCGCTTCCGCCAGCTGCTGTTCAACCTGGTGGGCAATGCGGTCAAGTTCACCGACCAGGGCTGGATCGAGGTGGCGCTTTATGCCCGGCAGGAGGGTGAGCATTGGCGGCTGGGCTGCCGCGTGACCGATACGGGCATCGGCATCGACCCCGCCAAGGTGCCGCAGCTGTTTGAACGCTTCACCCAGGCCGATGCCTCGATCAGCCGGCGCTTCGGCGGCACCGGGCTGGGCCTGGCCATCTGCAAGCGGCTGGTGGAGGAAATGGGCGGCTCCATCGGCGCCGCGCCGCGCAGCTTCGTGGAAGGGTCGGCCGCCGGCATGCGCGGCAGTGTGTTCCGGTTTGATATTCTGGTGGGCATTGCCGCCGACCAACCCGCCCAGCGCCCGCAGCCGCTGCTGGGCGAACGCATGCTGGTGCTGGATGATCTGGCGCTGAACCGCGAAATCCTCAGCCGCCAACTGGCCACCATGGGCGCCGAGGCCAGCACCGCCGAAACCATGGCCGCCGCCCTGGCGGCCCTGCAACAGGCGCAGGCGGCAGGCCGCCCGCTGACCCTGGTGGTGCTGGACATGCACATGCCCGACTGCGACGGGCTGGAAGCCGCCCGCCGCATCCGCGAGGACATGGGCGCCGCCGCCCCGGCGCTGGTGCTCTGCTCCTCCGGCCTCAGCAATGCCCGCAGCGCCCCGCCCCCTGGGCTGGTGGACGCCATGCTGCTGAAGCCGGTGCTGCCCACCCGCCTGCTGGACGCGGTGCAGCACGCGCTGAAGCGCACGCCGCCCGCCCCGGCCCGCGCCGCCACCCCCGCCCCGGCCGAGGCCGAGCCCGCCGAGGGGGATGGCCCGCGCCGCCGCGTGCTGCTGGTGGAGGACAACGCCACCAACCAGCTGGTGATGCGCACCATTCTGCAACGCGCCGGCTGGCAGGTGGATGTGGCCGGAGACGGCGCCGAGGCGGTGCAGAATGCCCGCCGCTTCGACTACGATGTGGTGCTGATGGATTTGCAGATGCCGGTGATGGACGGGCTGGAGGCCACCCGGCAAATCCGCCGCGCCCCCGGGCCCAACCGCACCACGCGCATCATTGGCCTGACCGCCGCCGTGGGCCCGCAATTTGAGGCGCAGTGCCGTGGCGCCGGCATGGACGACTACCTGGCCAAGCCGGTGCAGCGCGCCACCCTGCTGACCGCCCTGGCCCGGCAACCGGCAGCCTGAACCGGCGCCCCAGCGGGCCGCCCAATGGGCGGTGCGGGGGCGGTACGGCGGAAACAATCATTGCATTCTCCCAACTGGTGCAACAGCATCCGGCCAACAGGTGGCGCCAAGCCCACCGCAGGAGGCCGCCCGATGCCCTCTCGCCGCTCCGCCCTGGCGTTGGCCAGCGCCGCCATCCTCGGCCCCACCGCCGCCCGGGCGCAGGCCAGCTTCCCGGAACACCCGGTGCGCTACGTGGTGCCCTTCACCCCGGCAGGCCTTACCGACATCATGGCCCGGCTGGTGGCGCAGAAGCTCTCGGAGATATGGGGCAAGCCGGTGGTGGTGGAGAACCGCGCCGGCGGCAATGCGCAGATCGGCGCCGACGCCGCCGCCAAATCCACGCCCGATGGCCATACCCTGCTGGCCATCACGCTGACGCATGCCGTCAATGTCGCGCTGTTCCCGCAGGCGCCCTTCAACCTGCTGCGGGATTTCCGCGTCGTTTCGCTGCTCGGCTCGCTACCGCTGGTGCTGGTGGTCAACCCGCGCAGCCCGGCCACCACCCTGGCCGGCTTCATCGCCCTGGCCCGCAGCCGGCCGCTGAATGGCGGCAGTTCCGGCACCGGCTCGCCGCCGCATCTGGGGCTGGAGGTGCTGCGCGGCGTGGCCGGGGCCGGCACCAACCTGGTGCATGCCAGCTATCGCGGCGGCGCCCCGGCGGTGACGGACCTGGTGGCCGGCAACCTGGATTTCATCGTCTCCAACCTGCCCGAATGCATTGCGCAGATCCGCGCCGGCCGGCTGCGCCCGCTGGCCATCACCGCCGCCAGCCGCAGCCCGCTGATCCCGGAGGTGCCCACCGTGGCCGAGGCCGGCTTCCCCGCGCTGGAAATGACCAACTGGACTGCCATGCTCACCAACGCCGCCGTGCCCGCCGCCACCTTCCAGAAGCTGGAACGTGACACGCTGGCGGCGCTGCGCGACCCCACCCTGCGCCAGCGCGCCGAGGAGGGCGGCTTCACCATGGAGGGCTGGGACGCGGCGCGCTCGGGCGATTTCCTGCGCAGCGAAGTGGCGCGATGGGCCCGGCTGGTGCATGAAGCCGGCATCAGGCCCGACTGACCGCCACAACCGGGCCGCAGCTTGCGGATTTGCCCCATGCAGCGCCCCGTCATCCCACCCCACGCTCACACCCCCGGTCGCTGAGCATGGCCACGCTCTCCCTGCCCGAAGCCGAGGCCCTGGCCAGCCGTGCCCTGGCCGCCGCCGGCGCCAGCCCCGGCATGGCCGCGGCCACCGCCCGCGCCCTGGTGGCCGCCGAGGCCCAGGGCCAGGCCGGCCATGGCCTGTCCCGCGTGCCGCAATACTGCGCCTTCCTGCGCAATGGCCGCGCCGAGGGCAGCGCCACGCCGCAGATCATCGCTGAACGCGGTGGCGCCGCGCTGATCGATGCCGGCCACGGCCTGGCCTTCCCCGCCCTGGTGCTGGCGGTGGCGGAAGCCACCCAGCGCGCCCAGAGCCACGGCATTGCCTGCATCGGCCTGACCAACAGCCAGCATAGCGGCGCCATGGGCCTGCCGGTGGAAGCCCTGGCCCGCCAGGGGCTGGTGGCGCTGGCCTTCACCAACTCGCCCGCCGCCATGCCGGTGCCCGGGGGCCGCCGGCCGCTGATGGGCACCAATCCCATCGCCGCCGCCTTCCCCCGCCGCAACGCCGCGCCGCTGGTCATCGACCTCGCGCTGTCCGAGGTTGCGCGCGGCAAGATCATGGTGGCCGCCAAGGCCGGCAAGCCCATCCCCGAGGGCTGGGCGCTGGACGCCGAAGGCCGCCCGACCACCGACGCCAATGCCGCGCTCGGCGGCGCCATGCTGGCCATGGGCGGCACCAAGGGCGCGCTGCTGGCACTGGTGGTGGAATTGCTTTGCGTGGCGCTGACCGGCGCCGCCTTCGGCTTTGAGGCCGACAGCTTCTTCACCGACGCAGGCAACCGCCCGCGCCTGGGCCAGTTTATCCTGGCGGTGGACCCTGGCGCCCTGGCCGGGCAGGAATCCTATCTCCAGCGGGTGGAAACCCTGCTGGCCGCCATGCTGGCCGAGGACGGGGTGCGCCTGCCCGGTGCCCGCCGCGCCGCCCTGGCCGCCACCGCCGAAGCCGCGGGCCTGACCTTGCCCGACGACCTGCTGAAAAGGCTGCACGCCCTTGTCTGACCACGAATACGAACGCCAACCCCGCATCCCGGACCCGCACCGCATCTGCGGCTCGGCCGCCGTGCGCGCCCTGTTCCTGCGCCGGGCCGAGGATGTGATGCGGCTGTTCTACGTGGAGGAACGCCGCCGCGACGCCGGCCCGCTCTGCGCCTATCTGGCCCGCACCCGGCGGCCCTACCGGGAAGTGCTGCCGGCCGAACTCGCCCGCATCGCCGGCACCGAACACCATGGCGGCATCGTCGCCATTGCCGCGCTGCGCTACGCCGAGGGCCTGCCCGGCCACGCCCTGCCGCCCAACCTGGCCGCCGCCCCGGTGCTGCCGGTGCTGGATGGCATCGGCAACCCGCACAACCTCGGCGCCATCGCCCGCTCCTGCGCCTTCTTCGGCTGCAAGGCCATGGTGCTGAGCGACGACCCGCGCCAATGCGACCTCTCCGACGCCGCCTTCCGCACCAGTGAAGGCGCGCTGGAGCATCTGCGCGTGCTGCGCGCCCGGCATTTGCCCAACCTGCTGCTGGGCATGCGGCAGAAATACCTCACCATCGCCGCCGTGGCCCGAGACGGCGTGCCGCCCGAAGCCCTGCCGCGCGACCGCCCCTTCGCCCTGGTGCTGGGCAATGAGGAATCCGGCCTGCCCCCACCCACCCTGGAAGCCTGCGAGGCCCGCGTGACCCTGCGCGGCTCCGGCCTGGTGGAAAGCCTGAACGTCGCCGCCGCCTCCGCCGTGCTGGTGCATGCGCTGATGGCGGGCAAGGCCGGCGCGTGATGCACGCTTTGCCCTTGTCTGGCCGCAAGGCTGGGGCAAGCTGTTCCGCGTGAGCATGCAAATCACCCCCGAGGCCGGTGGCCTGCGGCTGAGCTTCGCCGGCGCCCTCGCCACCGCCGAGGTGGCGACGCTGTGGGCCGAGGCCACCACCCGCGCCCGGGGCGCCAACCCGCTGCGGCTGGACCTCACCAAGCTGGAAAGCCTGGACAGCGCCGGCGCCGTGCTGCTGCTGCAGTTGGAAACCCTGGCGGCCAAAACCGAATGGCTGGCGCCCAGCGCCACGGTGCAGGCCATGCTGGCGCGCACCCGCGCCGCCCTGGCCGCGCCACAACCCGCCGCCCCGCCACCGCCGCTGCCAACGCTGGGGCAGATCGGCCAGGCGGTGATGCATGGTGGCGACGGCATCATCACCCGCCTGGCCTTCCTGGGCGAGATTGTCGTCTCCACCCTTGGCGTTCTGCGGGTGCCGCGCCGCTTCCGCTTCCGCGAATTGCTGCGCCACCTGGACGAAGCCGGGCTTGGCGCCTTTGGCCTGACCGTGCTGCTCGGCGTGCTGCTGGGCATGATTTTGGCCTACCAATCCTCCGCCCCCATGCGCCGCTTCGGCGCCGAGAGCTTCATCCCCAACCTCGTCGGCATCTCGCTGCTGCGCGAACTCGGCCCGCTGATGGCCGCCGTCATCCTCGCCGGCCGCACCGGCTCCTCCTACGCCGCCGAGATCGGCACCATGGTGGTGAATGAGGAAGTGGATGCGCTGCGCGTCATGGGCATAGACCCTGCCGCCTGGCTGGTGCTGCCGCGCGTGCTGGGGGCCATGCTGGTCATGCCCATCCTGGCGCTGCTGCTGGACCTGTCCGGCCTGCTCGGCATGGGCCTGGTGATGGATACACTCGGCTTTCCGCCGTCCAGCGTGCAGGCGGCGCTGGAACGCTCGCTGCGGATGAAGGACCTCATCGGCGGGCTGTTCAAGGCGGCCATCTTCGGCATCACCATCGGCCTCATTGGCTGCCGCGCCGGCCTGGCCGCCGGCCGCGGCCCGCGTGCGGTGGGAGACGCCGCCACCTCGGCCGTGGTCGGCGGCATCGTCGCCACGGTTATCCTGGATGGCATCTTCGCCGTGCTGTTCCACCGGGCGGGCTGGTAATGGCTGGCACCACCGCGGCCCCCACCGCCCCGCCGGTCATCCAGGGGCATGACCTGGCCGCCGAATTTGGTGGCCGCACTATTTTCCAGCACCTCAACTTCAACGTCCGGCGCGGCGAGATCTTCGTCATCCTCGGCGGCTCCGGCTGCGGCAAATCCACCCTGCTGAAGCAGCTCATCGGCCTGCTGCCGCCCAGCGCCGGCCAGGCCGAGGTGCTGGGCCAGGATATCCACGCCCTGGCCGCCGCGCCGCGCCGCGCCCTGCTGCAACGCATCGGCGTCATGTTCCAGTCCGGCGCGCTGTTCGGCAGCCAGACCCTGGCCGAGAATGTCATGGTGCCGCTGGAGGAACATACCCGGCTGCCCGCCGCCGCCCGCCGCCTGCTGGCCCGCGCCAAGCTGGGGCTGGTGGGGCTGAGCGACGCCGCCGACCGGCTGCCCGCCGAGATCAGCGGCGGCATGGCCAAGCGCGCCGGCATTGCCCGCGCCATGGCGCTGGACCCCGAGATTCTGTTCCTCGACGAACCCTCGGCCGGGCTTGATCCCATCACCTCGGCCGAGCTGGACGCGCTGATCCGCCAACTGGCCCGCGACCTTGGCACCACCTTCGTCGTGGTCACCCACGAACTCGCCTCCATCCTGGCGATCGGTGACCGCTGCATCATGCTGGACAAGGACGCCCAGGGCATGATCGCCGAGGGCGACCCGCGCGACTTGCGCGACAACAGCACCCACCCCACCGTGCGGGCGTTTTTCCGCAGAGAGGCCAAATGACCCCGCAACGCAGGCTTTATGCCCGGGTGGGCATGCTGGTGTTGGCCGGCTTCCTGCTGGCCGCCGGCTTCGTCGTCTTCCTCACCGCCAATATCTTCGGCGCCCGGGTGGTGATCTATGAAACCTATATCCGGGAATCGGTGCAGGGGCTGGACCTTGGCGCCCCGGTGAAGTTCCGTGGCGTGGCGCTCGGCCATGTCACCGAAATCGGGCTGGTTTCCGCCACTTATCCCGCCCCGGCCGACCAATCCTTCGTTGATGCCTTCCAACTGGTGCTGGTGCGCTTCGACCTGGACCTTGAACGCCTGCAGGATGGCGTGCCTGACCTGCGGGAAGCCATCGACCATGGCCTGCGCGTGCGCCTGGCCAGCCAGGGGCTGACCGGGCTGGCCTATCTGGAAATGGATTTCCTGCCGGCCCAGCGCTTCCCGGTGGTGCCGCCGCCCTGGCGCGCCGAATATGGCTGGGTGCCCTCGGTGCCCTCCACCGTGGCGCAGGTGCAGAATGCGGCGCAGGTGCTGCTCTCGCGCCTGGAGAATATCGACTTCGCCGAGGTGTTCCGCGACGTGGCCAGCCTGACCGAGGCGGTGCGCCACCAGGTGAGCGAGGGCGACCTGGCGCAGACCCTGTCGCAGGCCGCCATTCTGATGCGCCGGCTGAACGAGCCTGGCCCCGATGGCGCCGACTTGGCCGGGTTGGTGGCCGAGTTGCGCGGCATGGCCACCGAGGCACGCGGCCTGCTGGCCGGGCGCGAATTGCGCGGCGCCATTGCCAATGCCGGCGCGGCCGGGGCCGAGATTCGCAACGCCGCCGCCCGGCTGCCCGCCAGCCTGGCCACGTTGGAAGCCACGCTGCGCACCGCCCGCGGCGCCACCGGCGATTTGCAGGCCGATCTGGCGCCCATTCTGCGCGACCTGCGCAGCACCGTGGCC
>CANFIE010000138.1 GCA_947446625.1 Acetobacteraceae bacterium
CCGGCGGCGGCCGAGTTTCTGCCGAACGGTCCGCCTTGATGAGCCGAGCAACGACTTGGCCCGGCAGCCGGCACTATTCAAGTGACGCTTGGGGGAAGCCCGAGCCGGGGCCATTCAATGGCCGGGCAGCGGTCCTGCACATAGGCCAGGCCGGCGGCGCTGGCGCGTTGGCCGGCAGCGCCATCCAGCACCCCCAGTTGCAGCCACACCGCCTTGGCGCCCAGCGCAATGGCCTCGTCCACCACTCCCCCGGCCTCGCTGCTGCGGCGGAACACGTCCACCATGTCGAGCGGCCCGGCTTCGGCCAGGCTGGCATGCACCATGCGGCCATGGATTTCCCGACCGGCCAGCACCGGGTTCACCAGCGCCACCTCGTACCCGTGCTTCAGCAAAAAGGCCGGGATGTAGTAGCCGGCGCGATCAGGCTTGTCGGAAGCGCCGACCACGGCAATGCGGCGGGTGCGGAGCAGCAGGTCGCGGATCTCGGCATCGGTGGTCAGCATTCAGAAATCCTCCAGCAGCCGGCCGAAGCCCATGACCTTGTCGGCAATGCCATTGCTGCGCAGGGCGTGCCACCAGGTGGCGGTGTTGATGGCCAGCACCGGCTTGCCCAGCCACAACTCGGCGGCGGCGGCCAGTCTTACCATGGAAAGGTTGGTGCCCACCTGCACAATGGCGTCAACGTCGTCACCATCCAGTTGGCGCAGGGCGGCGCGGCACTCGGCCTCGGTGAACTCGGCAATGCCGGTCCAGCTGCGGGCCTGCATGGCAATGTCCCGCACCACCTCGAAGCCCATGTCGTGGAAATAGCCGATCACCGCTTCGTTCATCACCGGCCAATAGGGGCTGAGGATGGCGATGCGGCGCACCCCGCCATAGGCGTTGAGCGCGGCGGTGCAGGCATGGCTGCCGATGGCGATCTCCAGGCCGCTCACTTCGCGCACCCCGGCCACGAAGGCATCGGCCCCCTTGGCGCCGCCGAAGAAGGTAACGGAGGACATGCCCATGACCAGCGCATCGGGCTCCATGGTCATGGCACAGCGCACCGCATCCAGCGTGCCGGCGCCAATCACCTCGATGCCGGCCTTGAAGCTCTCATTGCTCACCGCCTTGGCATTGGGGGTGAGGATGGGGCGGTAATGGCAGGTGATGCCGGGCGGGCGCATGCCGTCCATGTCGGGCTGCACCACCGTGTTGGTGGAAGGGGCGATGACGGCGAATTTCCGCCGCCAGCCCAGCACGTCGCGCCGCATCGGCTCTCTCCGCTGACCAGGGCGGCAGCCTGCGCCGGGTGGGGCGGGATTTCCATCCCCCTTCCTCTGGGCCGGAGCGGGCCGCATTTCTGGCTTTCCGATGGCGTTTCTGCTATGTTCTCTGCCGTTTAGCCGCCGGAGACGCTGCCATGGCCATCCCCTGCCCTCACCCGGCCATCGCCTTGCCCTTGGGCCTCCCGGGGGATTTGTCCGAAACGCTGCGTCCGGGCTTCAGCGCATGAAAAGCTGGTTCCGCCGCCGGCCCTGCGTGGCCGTGGTGCGCCTGCAAGGCGCGCTGATGGCCAATGCCGGGCCAACCGGCGGGGCGGTGCTGAACATCGCCAGCCTGGCCCCGGTGCTGGAAGCCGCCTTCAACCTGAAGCGGGCCCGCGCGGTTTTCCTGGTCATCAACTCGCCGGGCGGCTCGGCGGTGCAGTCCAGCCTCATCGCCCAGCGCATCCGCGCCTTGGCCGAGGAGAAGAAGCTGCCGGTGATCGCGGTGGTGGAGGATGCGGCGGCCTCGGGCGGGTATTGGCTGGCCTGCGCGGCGGATGAGATTGTGCTGGACCCCGGCAGCATCATTGGCAGCATTGGCGTTATCGCCCAGGGCTTTGGCCTGGGCGAGGCGCTGGGCCGGCTGGGGGTGCAGCGCCGCCTGCGCACGGCGGGCACGGAAAAGAGCTTCTGGGACCCGTTTGGCCCGGAACGCCCCGGCGATGTGGCCCGGCTGGACGAGTTGCTGGAGGAATTGCACGCCGAGTTCCGCGCCTGGGTGCAGGCCCGGCGCGGCAGCCGGTTGCAGGCGCCGCCCGAGGTGCTGTTCACCGGCCGCTTCTGGGCGGGCCGGCGCGGGGTGGAACTGGGCCTGGCCGATGCCATGGGCACGCTGGAAGGCGAGGCCCGGCGCCGCTTTGGCAAAAAGGTGCGGCTGGTGCCGTTTGGCGCCCGCAAGCGCGGCCTGCTGTCTCGGCTGCTGCCCGGGCTTTCCGCCGAGGCGCTGCTGGCCACCGCCGAGGCCCGCGCCCTATGGGCCAGGCTGGGGCTGTAGCCCATGCGCATCCCGGACCTGGACCTGGACCTGCTGCGCTGCTTCGTGACCGTGGCGGAGCGTGGCGGCTTCACCGCGGGCGGTGCGGCACTGGGGCTGACGCAGTCCGCGGTTTCGCTGAAGGTGAAGCGGCTGGAGGAGGTGCTGGGCCGCCGGGTGCTGGAACGCACCAGCCGCGCCGTGGCGCTGACGCGCGATGGCGAGGCGCTGCTGGGCTATGCCCGCCGCATGCTGGCGCTGAATGACGAGGCGGTGCGCCGGCTGGTGGCGCCGGCCATGGCCGGGCGGCTGCGGCTGGGGGTGGCGGACCACTTCGTGCCGCGCAGCCTGGCGCCGCTGCTGGCGCGCTTCGCCCGGATTTACCCGGATGTGCGGCTGGAGGTGGAGGTGGGCCGCAGCCACGAGCTGCGCGCCGAGCAGGAGGCCGGGCGGCTGGACCTGGTGCTGGGCAAGCGGCGAGACGGGGAGACGGCAGGGCGGCCGATCTTCACCGAGGCGGTGGTCTGGGCCGCTGCGCCGGATTTCACCCCGCCCGAGGGCCGGCCGCTGCCGCTGGCGCTGCTGCCGCCGGGCTGCATGTTTCGCGACCGTGCGCTGGCGGCGCTGGGCCGGGCGAATGTGGCGCATGAGGTGGTGTTTGTAAGTGCCAGCCTGCTGGGCGTGGCGGCGGCGGCGCAGGCCGGGCTGGGCGCCACGGTGCTGGGGCGCGGCGGGTTTCTGCCGGGGCTGCGGGAAGTGCCGGGGCTGCCGGCGCTGGGCACGGCGGAAATGTGCGTCTTCGGCGATGCCGGCGCCCAAGGGGCACTGGTGGCGCCGCTGATAGAGATGCTGCGGGAGGATGTGGGGGAAGTGGTTTGAGGCCACCTCCCCCGGCAACCTTACCGGCGGGCCGAGGCCTGCTGGACGAAGTTGTCGTAGCTGGTTTCCAGCACGCGGAACCAGCTGAACTGCTCGTCACGGAACGCCTTGTAGTTGGTCCAGATCTTCTTGAACCGGGGGTCGCGGGCGCTGGTTTCCTCGTACACTTCATGCGCCGCATTCCACAGCGCCTGCAGCACTTCACGCGGGAAGGCGCGGAGCTGCGTGCCGCTGGCCACCAGACGGCGCAGGGCGGCGGGGTTGGCGGCGTCGAAATGCGCCGACATGGCGGTAACCTGCTCGGCGCAGGCGATCTTCAGGATGGCCTTGTAGTCATCCGGCAGCGCGGTCCAGGCCGGCTTGTTGATGAGGAAGTAGTTGCGCGAGCTGCCTTCCCAGAAGCCCGGCGTGTAGTAGTACGGCGCCACGCGGGCGAAGCCGAGCTTCTCGTCATCATAGGGGCCAACCCATTCGGCGGCATCGATAACGCCGCGTTCCAGGCTGGGGTAGATGTCGCCGCCGGCGATCTGCGTGGGCGAGACGCCAACCTTGGCGAAGACCTGGCCGCCCAGGCCACCGATGCGGAACTTCACGCCCTGAAGATCGGCCAGGGTCTTGATTTCCTTGCGCCACCAGCCACCCATTTGGGCGCCGGTGTCACCGGCCGCGATGCCGAAGCAGTTATAGTCGTTGAACAGCTCGGTCCCCAGCGCCTCGCCGCCGCCATGGTGCAGCCAAGCGGTCATCTGCCGCACGTTCAGGCCCCAGGGAATGGCGGTGTAGAAGGCGAAGCTGGGTTCCTTGCCGATGAAGTAGTAGGGCGCGGTCTGGGTGATCTCGATGCTGTTGCTCTGCACCGCATCCAGGGTTTGCAGCGCGGGCACGATTTCACCGGCCGGGAAGCAGCGGATCTGGAAGCGGTTGTGGCTCAGTTCGGCCACGCGGCGGGCGATGTTCTCGCAGCCGCCATACAGAATATCGAGCGTGCGCGGAAAGCTGCTGGCGAGGCGCCAACGCACTTCCGGACTTTGGGTTTGAGCAACTGCGGGTGCGGCGAGAAGGACCGGCGCGGCAGCAGCCGCACCGAAGAGCGCACGACGATCCATATGGGGAGCCTCCCTGGCTTTAATTTGCTTGGACCGGCCCACTTTAACCAATACGGGGCCGGTCGGGGTAGGGAATTTTGCGGGGGGATCAGTTGGCCAGGTAGCCGCCATCCACATGCACTTCGCTGCCGGTCATGTAGCTGGCCTCGTCGCTGGCCAGGAACAGCACGGCATTGGCCACCTCCTCCACCCGGCCATCACGGCCCAGCGGCACATGCTTCATCATCTTGGCCCGGGCCACCGGGTCGGCGGTCATGCCACTGGTACGCATGGGCGGCAGCAGGCCGGGGTGCACGGTGTTGACGCGGATATTGGCGGGGCCTTCCTGGGTGGCCACGGCCTTGGTGAGCAAGCGCACCGCCGCCTTGGAGGCATTGTAGGCGCAGTGGATGCCCTTTTGCCCGACATTGCCGGAAATGCTGCTGATGTTGACGATGCTGCCGCCGCCATTGGCGCGCATGGCGGCCACGGCATGCTTCACGCCCAGGAAGGTGCCGCGGGCATTCACCGCCATGATGCGGTCCCACAGCGCGGTGTCATACAGGTTGTTGGTGGCGCTGCCGGAAATGCCGGCATAGTTCACCAGAATATCCAGCTTGCCCCAGCGGCCCAGCACGGCGGCCAGGGCGGCTTCCCATTCATCCTCGTTGGGGACGTCCAGCTTCAGGAAAAGCGCCTCCCCGCCGGCCGCGGCAATCTCGGCCACCACGGCCTGGCCCTCGGATTCCAGCATGTCGGCCACCGCCACGCGGGCGCCTTGCTCGGCGAAGATTTTGGCGGTGGCGCGGCCCATGCCCGAAGCCGCGCCGGTGATGATGGCAACCTTGCCTGCCAGACGCATTGTGGTTTCCCCCTTTGGTGTTGTGACCAGTGTGCCCGCATTTCGCGCCCCGGCAAGCCCGGGGGCTGGTACAAGGGCGGGCATGGAAAACCTGCTGCTCTGGGCCGACCCGATTGCCATTGCCGTATTCGCCGCCTCGGGCGCGCTGGTGGCGTCTCGCAAGGGGCTGGACGTGGTGGGCTTCATGCTGATCGCGGCCGTAACCGGCTTTGGCGGCGGCACGGTGCGGGACCTGCTGCTGGGCCGCACCCCGGTGTTCTGGCTGCGGGCGCCGCTGCTGCTGGGGGTTTGCGCGGCGGTGGCGGTGCTGGTGTTCTTTGCCGCGCACCGGGTGGAAAGCCGCTTCCGGGCGCTATTGTGGGCCGATGCGGTGGGGCTGGCGCTGTATGCCGTGCTGGGGGCGGAAACCGCGCTGATTGCCGGGGCGGACCCCTGGGCGGCGGTGCTGCTGGGCACCATCACGGCCACCTTTGGCGGCATATTGCGGGATATTCTGTGCAACGAGTTGCCGCTGATATTGCGGCGCGAGATCTATGCCACGGCGGCGGCGGCCGGGGCGGCGCTGTTCGTGGTGCTGCGGGTTTCCGGCACCGAGCGCGACCTGGCGCTGGCCGGCGGCGCGGCGCTGGGCTTCGCCATCCGGGCCACGGGGATCATTTCCGGCTGGTCGCTGCCGGTTTATCGGCCCCGGCCCGCACGGGACTACCCTAACCAGGGCTGAGGCGTGTAGCCTGGGTGGCAACAAGACCATACCGGGAGAAACGCATGCGCCGCCGCGCGATAATTCTGGCCAGCCTGGCCACGCCCATGCTTGCGCGCGCGCAAGCCGGCTTCCCGGACCGGCCCATCCGCATGGTTGTGCCGCTGCCGCCTGGTGGCGCCACCGACATTTGGGCGCGGCTGGTGGCGGAACCCATGGCGGCGCAGCTGGGCCAGCCGGTGGTGATTGAAAACCGCGCCGGGGCCGGCGGCATGATTGGCGCCGAGGCGGTGAAGAATGCGGCGCCCGATGGCCACACCATCATGTTCCACATTGCCAACCATGCGCAGACGCCGGTGGTGCTGCGGCGGTTTCCCTACCACCCGGTGAATGACTTCAGCTTCATCGGCAAGTTCGGCACCACCGCCCTGCCCTGGTGCGTGCGCGGCGACCTGCCGATTCGCGACATGGCGCAGTTCCGCGACTATGCGCGGGGGAAGGGTCTGAACTACGGCACCTATTCGCCGGGCTCATCGGGGCATGTGTTTGGGCAGTTGATCTCGGACCATGACCGGCTGGACATGGCGGCGGTGCATTACCGTGGCGAGGCGCCGATGCTGGCCGATGTGCTGGGCGGGCGGATTCCCTGCGCCTTCCATTCCATGACCGGCTCGGGCGACCATATTCGCGCTGGCACGGTGCGGCCGCTGGCGGCGATGGGGCCGGTGCGCATCCCCTCTCTGCCCAACCTGCCGACGCTGGTGGAAGCCGGCTACCCACGCGAGTTGTTCGGGCGCACCGGCTTCATTGGCATGTTCGCGCCCAAGGGGCTGGCCGCGCCGGTGCAGGGCAAGCTGGTGGATGCCTTCCGCTACGCCATGCACCTGCCCGCGACGCTGACGCGGCTGCGCGAGTTGGACACCATTCCCGAATACATGGGGCCGGACGCGTTCCAGGCCGATGTGGCCGACTACATGGCGTTCTGGACCGGGTTGGTGGAACGCACCGGCATTACGGCCGACAGCTGAGGAGGAAGCACCATGATCAATCGTCGTTCCCTGTTGGCCGCGCCGCTGCTGTTGCCGGCACTGGCCCGTGCCCAAGGCGCCTACCCGGAAAGGGCGGTGCGCTTCATTGTGCCCTTCCCGCCCGGGGGTGGCACCGATACCTGGGCACGCATTGCGGCCGAGGGTATGCAGCCGGAATTCGGCCAGAGCATTGTGATTGAAAACCGTGGCGGGGCCGGCGGGCTACTGGGCACGGAATACGCCGCCAAGGTGGCGCCGGATGGCTACCAGCTGCTGTTCACCATCACCACGCATATCCAAACCCCGGTGGTGATGCGGCGCTTTCCATATGACCCGGTGAATGACTTCATCCCCATTGGCCGGCTGGGTTCCAGCAACGTGGCCTTTGTGGTGGGGCCGAAGGTGCCGGCGGAAGTGACGACGCTGGCCGAGTTTGTGCGCTGGTCGGCCGGGCGCGACCTTTCCTTCGGCAGCTATGCCAGCGGCAGCACCGGGCATGCCTTTGCGCTGATGCTGGCCGAGGAAGCGCGGCTGAAGATGGAGCATGTGGCGTACCGGGGTGAGACGCCGATGCTGCAGGAGATGCTGTCGGGCAGCATTCATGGCGGCTGGCACAGCATGGCGGCGGCGGGCGAGATGGTGCATGCCGGCCGGGTGCGACCGCTGGCGGTGAGCGGTGAGCGGCGCATCCCCAGCCTGCCGAATGTGCCGATGATGACGGAGTTGGGCTATTCGGCACGGTTCCGCTTTGGTGGGTTCTCGGGCCTGATGGCGCCGGCGCGCACGCCACAGCCGATTGTTGACAAGCTGGACCAAGTGTTCCGGCTGGCGGCGAACAAGCCGGCGACGTTGGCGCGGCTGCGGCAGATCGACACCATTCCGGCCTATCAAGGGCCGGCGGAGTTCCGCGCGCAGATTGCCCGCAACCTGGCGGAGTGGACCGCCATCACCAATGCGCTGGATTTGCGCATGGAAGGGTAGCGCCTGATCACCCGAGGCGCTGGCGCCGCTGGGCGTGGATCAGGCGCTCATGCCAGTGGCGCCTTGGCCAATTCCGGCGCCACCAGCTTGTAGAACACCGCGTCTCCCGCGGCCATTTGCGCGGCTTCGGGCACCGGGCCGCCGTTGCGCCAGGACTTGTAGTCGTCGTGATGCTCCCAGCCGGCGGCTTCGGCCAGCAGGTGGACCCAGTTCTTCACCTGGATGGGATTGTGCCGCTCCAGGTTCACCCCCTCTCGGTGGCAGCTATGAAAAATGGTGCAGAGCGTGTCGGCGCCCTGCGTGGCCATGGCCGCCAGGGTCTCGCGCTGCGCCTTTTCCAGCGCGCCGGGAATGGACTGGAAGCCGAAGCACATATGGCCGGGCAGCGGCGGCTGGGTGGTGAGGCTGATGCCCGGGATCATGCCGAGCAATTCCGCCACCAGCCGGTTCACCGGCACGCGGCCGTCAAACCCCGCATGCTGATGCAGCATGACGCGGCCGGGCACGGCGTGGCGCAGCAGCGGGCGCAGCTTTTCGCGGTGGGCGTGCAGCACTTCGGTGATGTGCAGGGTTTCGAAATTCGTCGGCGTGGCCGGCGCCATGAAGTCCTGCATGTTCATATGGCAGCTGGGGCACCAGGTCGCCACCTGGCGGGCCGGGGCGGCGTTGAAGGTTTCCACCGTGCGGCTGGCCATGCCGGCATTGATGCGGGCATTGGGCTCCTTCGGGCTGCCGCAGCAGGTGGTGGGGCCGCCGCTGGCATCGGCGTGCAGGCCCACGGCTTCCAGCAGGCGCATGGTCAGGCGCACAATCTCGCCATGGCGCGTCATGTTGCAGCCAAACCAGAAGGTCAGGTCGGTGGGCTTCACGTCCATTGGCGTTGCTCCTCCTCGGTCATGGTCATGCGGGCGAAGGCCTTGACGCGCGAGACCCAGCCGGGGTCGTCCTTCACCGGCACGCGCGGGGCTTCGCCGGTGGCGCCGCGAATGCGCATATGCGCCAGGCGCAGCATGAAGGCGGCGTCGAGTTGCTCCGGGCAGGCGCTGGAGCAGGTGCCGCTGCGGGTGCAGGCGGCCACCCAGGCCAGGCCCTCGGGCGTTGGTTCCTGGCCCAGCAGCAGGGCGCGCATGCCGGTGGCGGCGGCTTGCGGCGCGGCTTGCGCCAGCGGCAGCCAGGCCGGCATGGGGCAGGCGCTGTAGCAGGCGCCGCAGGCGGTGCA